>CASDRH010000017.1 GCA_949283075.1 uncultured Pseudomonadota bacterium
TGTGTTAACATTGCATCACTATAAGCACCCATAGCAACTTCATAAGGTCCTTTATGCCAGTAATATTTAGATTCTACATTACCATTTTCTATAACACTTCTTATTTCTTTTCCAGTATCAGTAACTCTAACAGTTACAGGAGTTGTTGATGAACCTATATAACAACTATATGTTCCATTATAATTATCAGTCCAGCTAGTTAAAGTATTTATATCATTAGTAGCATTTCTACATAAACATTCCTCAACAGAAATATAAGGTTCCAAATCATTTGGCCTTTGTTCTTTTCTTGTTAAAATATTTTTATCTTTATCATATGGGAAATAAGTAGCACCAGAAGCAGTTTGATATACTTTTGATTCATTATTTTCTACATAATTATCCATATCCTCCTCACTTTTGCATTCTGGAGCATCAGGAGTATTTCCACATAGATAATTAGAGAAATTTTTTCTTATTTCTTTAAGATTTGATTTTGCCTTTCGAATCATTTCTTCTTTATGAGATTCAGAAGTAAAAACTATAAGATATGGACGATAAGATGCTGTTCCATTGCGAGAAGCACAACCAGATTCTAATGCTTGATATGCTTCATCTCGTTCAGATGATAATTTATCAACTTTTTCTTCCATATAATCTGTCCAAGTATAGTCGTAATCTTCACACTCTGTTTTTGTCATACCTTCTACTTTTTCACCTCTATTGTCTGTACAAAATCCATTTTTATTTTTGAAATCATTAGCAACCCATGCATTAGCAAGCGATCCTGTTAAATCAACCCCAAGAGATGCTACTGCACCCCATCTTTGTATATTAAAATTTGCTTGTTGTTTATAATCACCCTCTGACATCATATCAATTTCATCTACGCCAAAGCTTGTTAAATCACATAACTTACTTTGTCCTACTACCAAATCTTTTTTAGATAAAATTCTATCACTTGAACTTTGACCATTATTTAACTCTTTTGGACCATACCCAACAGTAACAACACAATTACCAAATTCTAAATACTCTCCTAAATCATTTGGTTCTTGCCCACCAACATACTTTCCCATCAAACCATCACAAGCTTTCTTTGATTCTGCAAGCATTTTTTTCTGTATTTCAACTTTTGCCTTATTTTCGAAATCCTGATGAATAACCTGAGTTGCAGTGTATTGAGACGCGCATTGTGTCATAAACATTTGTTCTATAACATTTGGATTAAAACACTTACTTGGAATTAAACCTGTGTTTCCAACACAAGCCATTCGCATACATTTTTCTAAATCACTTAAAGCATTATAATATGTATTGTATTCCTCTTTTGTTGGTTCATCAACTTGAGTAGAATAAGAAGTGCTACTAGCAACCAAACTTGCCGCCTTATTTACTATAGCTGGAGTTCTTGATGGAGTTCTTTTTACTGTTGTAGCTCTTTTTTTTACATTTGATGAAGTAGCCGATATAGCATCAAATGACAAGAATAATAAAGATACACAAACTAAAGATTGTGATAATTTTGAAATAATATATTTTTTATTTTTAAACATTACTTTTATTCATATGATTTCCATTTTATAGAAATCGTATCTCCCTCTTTATAAGTATCACCATACGAATTTGTATTATCTTTAATTTTACATTTACCAGTAATAACTTCTCCAACCATTGCTTTTTTTGATTCAGCAGAATTCAACATTGCAGCACCAGTAAGAACTGGAGCCATACTAGATATAGTACTTGTTATATTAGAAATCTGTGTTTGTTTTTGTTTTAATTGATCTCCATAATTATCATTCTTATTTTCGCTAGGTAAAAATGCTGGAATAGCTCCTAACAAACTTATTCCACCAGTAATTAAAGCCATATCTGCCGGACCAATAGTATCAGAACCAGTTATTTTACCGCCATATGTTTTTTCAAGTGAATCATCATAAAAGAAATATTTAGGAAGTTCAAATGAATCAAAAGAACAAATTAAAGTATCTCCTGTTTCCAATTTTTTCTCTGCTTCCTCGTTAGGAATAGGATTGGATCTATGATTATCCTTATCTTCATTTAATTTTTGTCCATTTATATCTACATAATAATTAATACCAGATGTTTCAAATGTTGATTTTCTACTATAAATAACACTAACTTCACACTCTCCAGCAGCTGTCAATTTACCTTTTAATACGTTTTCACAAGCTCTCTGTTTTCTCTCTTTAATATCATTAAAGAAGTATTCTCTTATTTTTGTTTGAACTTCAGCACTTGCAGTTGAATACATTTGAGCACAACTATCATGTGCATTTTCTAAAGCTGTTTTAGCCCCAACAATTTTACTTGAAAAACACCCAACAAAATTTCCTGTTGAACCATCAACTGGAGCACACGCATTTTTCATACAATCAGAATATCTTTTATATTCTGGCGTTTCGTTCATGGGTATATCAATACAATACGAACCAGAAATTCTTCTTCCATTAATTTCTGTACAACTTGCCATTATTTCATTTTTTAGCTTTGTAATAAAGCTTGATTGTAATGATTCAGAAATTCCATCTTGGAGCGTAAAACACTCATTCATTTGAGTATTTAAAAAAGTTGATTGATCTTCTCTGTAACACAATTCAAATTCTGCACCACAACGAGACTTTACACAACTTGAAAATTTTGAATACATAGTATTTTCATTTGCTGAACCATAGCCAGGACGATTTACATTTGTAACATAAGCTCTATTAGAAGGTTGACGTTTTACAGTTGATGGGACAGAAGTTCTTTTATTAGTTTTAGATGTTTGAGCGTAAGAAAAACCTATATCTGCAATAGATATTGCAAATAATGATATTGCATAAATACTTATTTTTAAATTTTCCTTTATCACTCAACTCTCCTTAAAATTGATTTGATAAATCCCTCTTATAAGATATAAGTAATATATCACAAATAAAAAATAAATTCAAACATCATTTTAAAATTAATAAATTTGATATTACAAAGATTACAAATGACAAAAACAAAACAGAAGCATATGGTAAATACCTTTGTTTAAAAGCATATGATAAGACAACAAAAGATATAATCGATATTAAAATTACTTTATATAAATTATTTATTCCAAATAAAACACCTAATGAAGATAGTAATTTTATATCTCCACCGCCAAAACCTTCAGGATATTTTTTATAAGTTATAGATGAAATTAAAACTCCAATAGCATATCCATAAATTCCTCCTAATGCGGATATTAAAATTGAAGAAGAAAAAATATTAAAAATTAAATTACCATCCGGAATTATTTTTAATAAAAATGATAAAAATAAAATAGAAAATAATACAAATGGAAAAGTTAAAAAATCTGGAATTATATATCCATTTTTATCAATTTCAAACATAAATAAAAACAATAAATATAAAACATTAAATGTTAAATATATCATATAGTTATCGTATATATTTAAAACTAATATATTAGATAAAATAATAGTATGTAATAAATATATTATTAAAGTATTAATTAAAGATGATATTAAAGCAAAATTAAATGAATAAAAAAATAATTTATTTTTTAATTTTTTATATTTTGTTTTTAAATTTTTATATTTTTTATTTTTAAAAGATGTATTTAAAAGCATAGGTAATGTACAAGGATAAAGTTTAACTATATACCTTGATAAAAAAGGAAAAGTAAAAGAAAGCAAAAACATCAAAATAAAATTTAATAAAATCATTATAAAATCCTTAACTTTATCTTATGTAAACTTGACTTTTTTTATACTCTGCAATATTATATATGTTATTCATTTTACAAGAAAAATAAAACATTTCAAAGGAATTTTCAAAAATGTCAAATATATGGAACGATAAAAAAGTTGAAAAAATGAAAAGTTTGTTAGCATCAGGACTTTCAACTTCTGAAATAGGTAAAAAATTAGGCGTATCAAAAAACGCTGTTATCGGAAAAATTCATAGATTAGGTTTAGATAAATTAGGAGCAAAAGCAAAAGAAATTAAAAAATCAAATACAAAGCCAAATAAAAAAGAAAGTAATTTATTTTCATTTGCTATATCAAAACAAAAAGAAACAATAAAAGATGATAAAAATACAAAACAAGAAAAAGATACAAAAGAATATATTAAAACAGAACAAAACACAACAAATTCAATTGAACAAAAAATTGAAATTGACGCTGTATCTCCCTCAAAACACAAAGGAAAAAAATATCAATTACAAGATTTAAAAATTGATATGTGTAGATGGGCATATGGAGAACCTAATTCTCCAAATTTTTTCTTTTGTGGAGAGAAAACTTATAAGAATAAACCTTATTGTGAAAAGCATTGTAGCATAGCTTATGTCACTAAAAAAACTTCTGAGTAAGTATTTAAAAATTAAATAAAAATATTTCAAGGAATCGCTTGCATTGGATTCCTTTTTTATTTATAATTTTTATATAGTTAAAGGTAAGGAAAGGAATTAAATTATGGCAAATCCCATAATAAAAACTTCTTGGAATGAATCTAAAATAGACGAATTAAAGGAATTCCTATATGAATCTCCTGGTTTATCTTTTATTGCATATCATTTAAAAGAAGATAATCAATTAGCTTTTGTGTTAAATACAACAGAGAATCAGTATTGTGTTTTTAAAAAACTTATTATTGATGCTTTGCCTTATGAAGAGGATAAATTTGAACCTAAAATAAAATGGGATCAAATTGTTAAAGATAAATTTAAAATTAATCCTATTTCAATACGTCCTAAAAACGGAAATAAATATGAAAAGTTTGATATTGATTATATCGGACTTGCTGATTATGAGAAATTAATTAAAAATCCAGAAGATGAAAAATTAAGAAATAAGATTATCATTGATAATATTAAAATGAATTTAATAGCTTCTAGGAAAAGACAAGATGCAGCAACTACTGAATTAAATACATCTTCTAAAACTATTGATAGCACATCAAAAACTTGTGAAAAATTAGATACTTCTGTTAAGAAACTTAAAAATAAACTTGAACGTTTAAATTCAGAATTGGAAACAGAAGAAATACAAGAAGAGAAGGCTATTACTACAGATAAATTATATAAAAAATTAACTGCTCAGAAAAATGCAAAGAGAAGATTAAAAAGAGCTAAAAATAGATATTCTGATGCTAATGAAATTTTAGAAGAAACAAAAACTACTATAGATAATATACTTAAATTCTTATCTAATTTAGGAATTTCTGTTGATAATTTAGAAGAAAATATAATAAAAGATATTAATATTCATAAAAATGAAGAAAAAAGTGAAAAAAAGCCTGATTTTGATAAGAATATACTTGCATTAAAAAATGAACAAAATAAAATGCAAATTAATAAAGATATTACGAGAGAAGAAGATAGGAGAAATATTATGGTACAAAATAATATAACAGATAATAAAAAACCTAACGATTCTGTTAAAAATATTACTTTACCAAGTAGTGTTCAGAACTTTTTGAAAAATGGTAGTTTTAAAGCAACCGATTCTGATAATAAAGAAAAGATGAATAACAATACTAACATTCAAAATAAACCAAATGTTGAAAATAAGACTTTTGTAAATAAAGTTGAAAACAATAAGGGGGCTAATATGCCAAGTATGAATAATACTCCTAATGCTCAAAGTTTAAAAACTCAACAACAATCTACAGTTGTTGATAAAACAAAGATTGTTACAGCTAATAATACTCCTGTTTTCCAACAACAGAAGAATAATACTCAACAACCTATGCAATCTCAAATTATAACAACAAAAACTACTGAAAAAACAACTATTAATACTCCATCTGCTAATGTATCAGCTCAACAAAATTCTGTTGTTATAAAACCAAAACCTGTTGTTTTTGAAGCTAAAAAAACAAACTTTTCAAGTAATTCAAATAACTTTAATAATGATGATAAAGCTGATTTTCAAAGAAAAGCTGGTATATTGATTGCTATTGTTATGTTATTAGCTATTGTCGGAGCTGCTGGATATATATTCTTTACAACTCCATCTATGGAAAATAAAGATTATTATGCTAAAGATAATAATATTCAGAATACTTATAATAATCCTCAAACTGTTCAAAATGAAGAACCGGTAATTATGCCAAAAATAGAAGAAGTTAATAATAATTCATATGCTGAATTTGATAAGCAAAATGCAAATACTCCTTCTATGGATAATACTTATACTGATAATTCAAATATGAATTCTTCTATTTCAACAACAAGTTCAACAAGAACAGAACAAAATACTGTTAAAAAAGAAGAAATAGTAAAAACAAATGAAAGTATTGCAAAGAAAGAAGATACATTTACTACTGAAGTAATAAAGCCTTTACCAGCAGAGGAAAAGAATTATACTAATGTACAAAGTGATCCTCTTTATATGGGAATTGATACTACAAATACTTATGAATTATCAAATGAAGCTATTCGTATAAAAAATGATGCTAACTTGATAAATATACGTAAAGATTATATCGAAAAAGTAATAGGTTACGATGGTAGAATTAACAAATCACTTGATATAATGATGACTTTAGGAGAAGCATTTGTTGCTCAAAATGATGAAGTTATCAATAAATATATTCAAGAAGTATATGCTATGAATGAGTATTGGAATTCTTTCCGTGATGCAACTATGAATGCTTACTATAAATCTAGCACTCAATTGAAAGATGTCGTATATGCTGATAAGGAATTATATGATATGTATGTTGAAGATGAATTATTATTGAGAAAATATGCTGATGCTCATCAAAATCTATTCTTAATAGTTAGATATATGCTTGATAACTATGCAGGACATGTTGATCAAAAATTATTTGATAAGATTGATTTATTATCTAAAACTCCTGAAAATATTGGTTATCCAAAGGAAAAAACATTGTTGATATTGGCAGCTTATGCTCAAATAAAAGGAAAAGAAGCTAATTACAATCCTGCTGATTTAAGATTATTAACAAATAAAGAAGTAAATCAAATTGTTAATGATGTTAATATAAATAATGGTGAAGCTGAAATAATTAGTACTACAAAGACTGTTATTTTAACAAACCCTAATAATCCTGATGATAAAATTGAAGCAGAGGTTAGTTTAGAAGATATGGTTGCGGGAGAAGAATACGAAATCAGAATGGATGTTGAAAAACAAAATGAATATGGAGATAACATTTCTGATAAAGAAGCTGTAATTAATGAAAATACAGAAATCATTATTGATACATCTGCAAAAAATGAAGATTATAAAGATACAAATAATTTGAATAATAATACTTCATATAATAATGAAATATATCCAGTGGGTGAAACTTACAATAATGATAATTATTATCAATATGGATCTAATACACAAAATAGCAGTTTAAATAATAATTCTTATGATAATTCTGATAGTGTAGATGTTGTTAAAGAAGATACTAAAAATAAGATAAATTCTTTAAATCCAGAAGATAAAGGTTTATTAGTTATGGCACCGGCTTTATAATTGAACTATAACTTTAAATATTAATAATTAACTCATTGAAAATTGGATTTTTAATATGGATAATAAATTAGATATAGATATTTTAAAAACAGAAGAAAATACAGAGAATAATGAAGTTTCTCAAGATAATTTGGAATCTTCTTCTATTATTTCAAATGATCAAAAACTTGTTCATGAGATAATTAAAGAAGCGAGAGAAAAACTTGGAGTTAGTATTGATGAAATTTCTGATTTACTAAAAATTAAATCAAAATATTTAATCAGTATTGAAAATGGAGATTTTGATCAATTACCAGGTAATACATATGTTATTGGGTTCTTGAAAAGTTATTCTTCATTTTTAAGATTAAATACAAATGAAATAATAGAGCTTTATAAAAAACAATTTTCTTTAAACGAAAATAATGATGATGATGAAATAAACAGCCAGACTGTTGTTTTACAGGACTCATCAAAAGTTGTTAATTCGATTACAATAATAGCTTTGATATTAATAATTGCTCTTGGTATATTTTTATCAATTAAGCTTATATTGAAATTAGTTGATAATAAAGATAAATTAGAAAATGAACAACAAGTTCAAAATACAACTGTTGTTAATAATCAAAATCAGACAAATCTAAATGTCCCTTCAAGCACATATGAAATGACAAATATTAATACTGTACAAAACAATAATAATATTTCTTCTAATTCTAATATAAATACTGAAAATTTTAATAAATCTGCACAAGAAAACAATGTAATCCCAAATACAGATAACAATAATACAACTATTTTAAATGATGAAGTTATTAATAATCAAGATAATGATAACGATAATATTCAACCTCAACAAAATCAACAATTAGATAATACTAATGTTTCTAATGTAGTTGTTGGAGGTGTTGAAAATCCTAGAATTATTGTTAAGTGTATTGGTAATTCTTGGGTAAAAGTTAAACAAAATGGAAAATATATATATGACGCTGAAAAAGGTGATGTAGGAGATGGAAATACTATATTTGAAGCTACATTGAAAGCAGGAGAAGTATATAATGTCCCAAATGAAAATGATATATATTTAACAGTCGGAAATGCTAAAGATATTGAAATATATGTTGATGGTAAAAAAATAAAACCTTTTGCTACAAAAGAAGGTTTCTCTAAATTAAATATTGAAATGAATCCTGAAAGGTTATTGCAGTGAAAAGCTCTATAAATGTAAAAGCCATTAGTGGATTTGCTGAATATTTACCTAATGAACAGATTGTTTTTTCAGAAATTAAAAATTTGATTTCTGTTTTTTTTAAACGTAATGGATTTATTCCATTAGATACTTCTGTTATAGAAAGAGCAGAGGTTTTATTTGCAAAAGAAGGTGGAGAAACTGCTAAACAAGTTTATATGGTTAAAAATAAAAATAGCGATAAAGATGATGAATTTGCTTTACGTTTTGACCATACAGTTCCTTTTGCAAGATATGTTGCTAATAATTATTCTAAATTAACTTTTCCATTTGCTAGATACGCTATTGGTAAAGTTTATAGAGGTGAAAGAGCTCAAAAAGGAAGATATAGAGAATTTTATCAAGCTGATTTTGATATTGTTTCAAATAAAATGTCTGCTGGAAGCGATATTATACACGCTTCTTATGCTTATTATTTATTAAAGGAAATCCTTTCTTTTTTAGGTAAAGATGCTTTAAAACAAAAATTTATATTGCATGTAAGTAATAGAAAAATTTTAAATGGGATTTGTAATTTTTTAAATCTTCCCCAAAATTTACATATTGAAGTTTTAAGAATTATAGATAAAATTCGCAAAGTTGATAAAGATACTATTTTCAGTATGATGAGTGATATTGGAATTAATCAAGATATATCAAAAGAAATATTTGATATTGTAATGACAGATGGAAATAACTCTGAAGTCTTGCAAAAATTGAATAATTCTAAATTTATTGATAATAATGATTTTAAACAAGCTGTTGATGAATTGAATAAATTTGAAGAATTCAATGTTACATCTGGAGAACAGATTTTTAAGATAGATTTATCTATCACAAGAGGACTTGATTATTATACTGGTAATGTTATTGAAACGTTTTTTGATGATTTTCAAGAATTCGGATCTTGTTTTAGTGGTGGAAGATATGATGATTTAGTAGATGCATATTCTGGACAAAAGCTTATCGGATTTGGTATGTCATTAGGATTGACTAGATTTTTTGATATGATTTTATATTGGAATGAAAAATGTATTATTGATTTAAATAATTTATCAATAAATGATAATTCTATTTTAATTGCTTTTGTTGGAAATGATATTGATATAGATATTTATAATAAAATTATCTCTGTATTAAAAAATACAACAGCAAAAGTTATTACTACAATGCAATTTTCTAAAATTGATAAAGCATATTCTTATGCTGAAGAAAAAGATATTCAAATTATTATTGTATTTGAAGAAAGTAAAAAACAATTTATTAAAGTCAAAAATCTTAAATCATCAGAAGCTGTAATGATAGATATTGAGCTTATTAAAGATAATTTAAGTAATGAAATATTTAAGATGTTTAAATAAAAATATATTGAGGTTTAGTAATGCAAAAAAATGAAGAATTTATTGCAAAATTGAATGCTTTAAAAGTTAAGTTTCAAAATATGGAAAAAGAACTTTCCAATGGTTTTTCTGACCAACAAGAATTTATGAAGCTATCAAAAGAATATTCTGATTTAAAAGATATTATTGTTTTAGTTGATGAGTATTTGACTTGCGTTGATAATATGGAACAATCAGAAGCTTTATTAAATGATCCTGAAATGAAAGAATTGGCGGCGGAAGAATTTTATGATTTAAAAGCTAAACTTCCTGAAATTGAAACTAAATTAAAAATAGCTTTATTACCAAAAGATGAAGCTGATGAAAAAAATGTTATTTTAGAAATCAGAGCAGGAACTGGCGGTGATGAAGCAGCTATATTTGCAGGTAATTTATTTGATATGTATATGGGATATGCTTCTTTTAAAAAATGGAAAGTTGAAGTTATGGATTCAAATCCTTCAGAAGCTGGTGGTTATAAAGAAATTATTGCTAAAATATCAGGAAATAAAGTTTTTGCTGATTTAAAATATGAATCTGGGGTTCACAGAGTTCAAAGGGTTCCTGAAACAGAATCTCAAGGAAGAATTCACACATCTGCAGCATCTGTTGTTGTTATGCCAGAAGCTGGTGAAATTGATGTTAAAATAAATCCTTCTGATTTGCGTATTGATACTTATAGAGCTTCTGGTGCTGGTGGTCAGCACGTTAATAAAACAGATTCAGCTGTAAGAATTACTCACTTACCAACGAATACAGTTGTTCAGTGTCAAGATGAACGTTCTCAAATTCAAAATCGTGAACGTTGCTTTGAAATGTTATATGCTAAGTTATATGATTTTGAAAGACAACAAATTGAAAATAGTATTAAATCTGAAAGAAAATCTAAAATAGGTACTGGTGATAGGTCAGAGCGTATTAGGACATATAATTATCCTCAAAGTCGTGTTTCTGACCACAGAATAAATTTAACTTTATATAAAATAGATGAAATTATGATGGGTCCTGGATTAGAAGAAATTATAGATGCTTTAAGAACAGAAGATCAATTAGATAAATTGAATAATCTATAGATTACACTCCACAATCCCATATTCCCCCTTCGAATATTTTGCATGCAGAGTTTTCATTTTCCGTTTCTGTATTCCAATCGAAGTTTGATTCTGGGCAACCTAGGTAATATGAATTTTTATCGTTCCTTAATGTTATTACTCCACCTGATTCAACTTCAAAATTAAATTTTTCTTTTTCTCCATTTTCTTTTATTAAAAATAACTCTCCATTATACGAACACTCTTTATCAAAAAAACAATATTGAGCTGCTGGATATGATGAAAATTGAAAAACTTTATTTGATAATAAATTTTCTATTTCATTTGGAGTAATTACCCAACTACATTCTTTGTCCCTTGACATTGATATTATCTCAATATCGAATTGCTTTTCACACATTCGTTCTGAACAATCTTTTTTATCATTTATTTCTGTTTCTGTATCATCAGCTAAAATATTTATATTAATAATTGATATTAAATATATAAAGATAAATATTTGAAAAATAACAGTTTTTGTAAACACAATTAATCACTCCAATTCTAGAATTTTATTTAAGTAATAATCTATATCAAATTTAATTAAATCTGCTTCTTTTTCACCAATACCTATAAAATAAACTGGTAATTTATAAGTGTTCATTAAAGATATTAATGCTCCTGCTTTTGAAGTTCCATCCATCTTTGTTATTATAAATCCAGTTGTATTGCTGTATTTAATAAATGTTTCTGCTTGGGACAACATATTTTGACCTATTGATGAATCTAATACTAATATAGATTCATTTGGAATATTTTCATTTTGTTTTTTTAGAACTCTAGTAATTTTTTGTAATTCTGCCATTAAATCATCACGGCTTTGTAATCTTCCAGCTGTATCTATTAATAATACATCATAATTTTCATTTACTGCTTTTTTGTAAGCATCAAATGCTAAAGCTGATGGATCTTTTTTCTCTGATGAAATTAAATCAACGCCTATTTTATCACACCAAGATTTTAATTGCTCTGTTGCTACAACTCTGAATGTATCACCTGCACATACTAATACTTTTTTATTATGAGCTTTTAATATTGATGATAACTTTCCTATTGATGTTGTTTTTCCCCCTCCATTTACTCCTGTAAATAATATTACAAATGGGGTAGGTGAGTTATCTATTTTTTCTAATAAATTATTTGTGGAAAAATCACATTTTATATGATTTTTTATTTCATCTTTTACAACTTGTTTTATATCTGATATTGTTGCTGATTTATCAAAATATTTCTTTTTTATACTTTCAAGTATAGCATCAAATATATTAACAGAAATATCTGATAATACGAATATTTCTTCAAGTTCTTGAAGTTTCGTTTCATCTAATTTGTCTTTATTAGATGAAAATAAATTTGAGATTTTTGAACCTATTTTAAATATCATAATTATTTATTATAAAGTATTGAGAATTATATATCAAGAATATATAATATCATTATGGAAAATATTTTAAATCCTTTTACTCAAGACGAAAATGGACAATTAAGAACTTTGAAAGTTTCAGAGGTTTCTAATGTTATAAAAGACATTCTTGAATCTGCTTTAAATAAAGTTCGTATTAAAGGTGAAATTACTGGATTAAAAAAAGCTTCATCTGGGCATATATATTTTGATTTGAAAGAAAAGTATAATAATGTTGATTATATTATCAATGCTATTATATGGAAATGGACTAAAATTCCTTTTGATATATCTGATGGACAAGAAGTTATTATAGAAGGTAAAATATCATCTTATTCCGGCAAATCTTCTTATAACATTATTGTAGAAAGTATTGAAATATCCGGTATAGGCGATTTATTAAAAGAAATTGAAGAAAGACGTAGAAGATTAGAAGCAAATGGTATTTTTGATGTTAGTAAAAAGAAACCTATTCCATTTTTGCCAGAAATAATAGGTGTTATTACTTCTGAAACAGGAGCTGTAATAAGAGATATTTTACATAGATTACAAGAAAGAGTTCCTGTTAATGTATTATTACAATCTGTTCCAGTGCAGGGTGAGAATGCTAAATATGAAATTATTAAAGCTATTAATAATTTTAATAATATGAAAGATAAAGTTGATTTAATTATTATTGCAAGAGGTGGTGGAAGTTTACAAGATTTAATGGTTTTTAATGATGAAGATATCGTTATGGCTGTATTTAATTGTGATATTCCTGTTATATCTGCTATAGGGCACGAAACCGATTGGACATTAATTGATTATGTTGCTGATTTACGTGCTCCAACTCCAACTGCTGCAGCTGAAAGCGTCGCTCCTCTTAAGAGTGATTTGATTGCTAAATTTAATGATTTCAATTCAAATTTATACAATAACTTATTTCAAAATTTAGATAGTTTAAAAGAAAAATTAATTAGTAAATTTCAAATTTTACAGCATCCTAAACAATTTGTTTATGATTTAAGTTTAAGATTAGATGATAAGATTAAACTATTTGAATTAAATGTAAAAAATTATATAAATAATAATTTAGAAATACTTAAAAATATTGATATGATTTTTGAAAGCTTATCTTTTAAAAATGTTTTAAAAAGAGGTTATTCTATTATTTGGAATAAGGATAAAAAAGTTATATCCTCTTCTTTAAATTTTGATAAGTATGATCAAATATCAATTGAATTTTTTGATGGAGTTGTTGATATAAATAATTATGAAACAAATATATCTAATACTTCTTCTGATGAATTTATGACAAATAAATCAGATGATAATTCTTATAAATCTGATACAGATATTGAAAGTGATAATTTAATATCTAAAAATAAAAAGAGTAAAAAAATTGATGATAAGCAAGGTAGCTTATTTTAAATTTAATTTGCTTATTATTTCTTTCATTCCATTTTCAAAAAGTGTAGCACCTCCATTTGCTGGATGTCTTACACTAAATTGAACATCTAATCCTAAATTTGTTAGCATATTTTTTGATGTATTACCAACTGCTATAATTTTTATATCTGGAAATATTTTTAAAAATTCATCAAAATAATTTTTTGCAGAATTTAATTCTTCATCTGTTGGAGTTCGATTTGATAGATTATTACCGCTTTTATGCGGTTGAAATGGAAAAATATTCCACTTTACCCATAAGCTTTCATCTGATAATAAAGAATTCATTACTCTATTGACTATGCTTCCTGTTGGTTCTGAAAACCCATGCTCTTTTAACATATTATTCTTTAAATAATCTGGCTTTGATGTCCTTATACCAATATGTCTTTCAGCTGTCATTGCTATTCCCGTGAATTTACCCCCTTGATAGCTTAAGGCTTCTGCTATTAATGCTATTTTTGCATTTTTCTTTGATTTTAGATAGTTTTTTAGGTTATTTGAGCGAATAATTGGTGCAGTTTCATTTATGTCATAAATATCATCTGTATCTTTCCAAGGATTAAAAATATTTTCATTGGGAGAAATATATTTTTGTAATGAAGCAACAAAATCATCAATTTTTTTTTCAAACATTTTATTAATTTTCTAATTAGTTATTTTGAAAACTTGTCATAATTAATTTTTATTATACAATTTATTTTTTTGAAAAAACAAATATTTTATTGAAAATATAAAAGTTTTAATATAATATTTCTGTGTTCTTGATTTCTTATGCGGCCATAGCTCAATTGGATAGAGCACTTGACTACGGATCAAGAGGTTAGGGGTTCGACTCCTCTTGGCCGCGCCAGTTGTTCATTATAATTCATTAATTTTTTAAGGATGAAATATGCAAAAGTTAGGAATTTTGAAGAAAATTAATTTAAGACAATTTTGGCCACACGAAGCAAATGATTTTACAAAATGGTTATCTAATTTAATTAATACTCAAAAAAAGACTTTAAGCTGTGCTATTTATATCAGAAATTGTAAAGAATTATTTTATTTTTTAGAAACTCAAAAAGATGAAATTGAAAATATTATTAAAGATAATATTTTAGAATGGTTAGAGCTACCTAACAATAAAGCTAGTTTGATAAAAATAAATACTCAATTTAATTTAGATGATGAAATTAATTGGAGTAAATATTTTAAATGGATGATTGAAAAATATCAAATAATGACTGATACTTTTATAAAATATTTATCTAAATTCAATCAAAATTTTGATGATAATAATTATTAAAAAACCGGTTTAAAACCGGTTTTTTAGGAAAAAGCTATAAACTTTAAATTTTATTGATTATTATTGTTTAATAAATTCGTTGGTGCATTTGGAGCAACATTTGTTGGTTCTGTTGCAGTGTTTGTCTTTGTACTATTATTTGAGCCACCGAATATAGCGTCATCAATATCTCTTACTTCTTTTCTATCTGCATTTCCTCCAAATATAACGGCATCATTAGTGCTTACTTGATTCTTGTTTTCAGATTCTGTTTTTGCCTTTGCTTCTATATTTGATGCGTTTTTTATTGCTTCATCTTTTATTTTTTCAACTTCTTGAACTGCTTTATCTTCATCATCATCATCTTTTTCATTTTCTGCTTTATTAGCTCCTTTAACGAATTGAGGATTTAAATCTTTCAATGTCATTAAAGCATCAAATTGTTTCTTTCTTGCTTCTTCTGTTTCAAGTGTTGCAAATCCTGTGCCTTTATTTGTATTTACATAATTTTTCAAATCATCACTGATTTTAACACCTTTTTCTTCCATTTTTCTTAAATCAGATCTTTTGATTACCCAACGTCCACGTTGAATTTGTTTCAAACGATATTGATCGTAATATGTTTCCATATACTTTGGAGCCATAACCATTGTTACAATTACTTGCGCTCCTTGTTCTTCATCTCTGATAATTTGGATAGTTGCTACACGGCGTTTACGCAAAAAGGTCATTATTGTAAATCTTCCACGAACAACCCCCAATGGCATCCAAGCAAATCTTGTCATTTCTGTGTTATAGAAATCAAAAACTCCATCAAAATTATATGGTGCTGTTAAGAATAAATCTCCTGTCCAGTTATATGGGTCTCCATATATTGTACTTTTACTTATATCCATTGTTGTTCCTTCTGGCATAGGAATATCACGGAATTTTGAGAAAGACATTGGAACATAATTATATTTTATTTCTTCTTCCACATTTTCATCTGAAGAACCTGTCCATTGTTCCCAAGTTTCACAACCTGTCAAAAAAGAACCTGACATTAATATTAATGTTAATATTGATAACTTTTTTATATTTTTATTATTAAACTTTTTAAACATTTATAAACTCCTTTATAGTCTTTTTCCCTTTTGTTTGTATTATACAATAATTTTAGTTATATTAAAAGGTATATTTTGCTCCGACTTCAAAACTCCAATAATTCCAGTCTGCTGTTTTTATAGATTTAGGGAAATTTTCAACAGTTCCATCAGAGAAATTTATTGTTGTATCCATATTTGATGAATGAATTCCTTCATATGTAAATGCTCCGTATATTCCGAATTTTGGCAATAATTTCATTGTATATATAGCACTGAATAAATATCCGAATGATGTTCCGCCAGCATCCACAAAGTTTTTCCATTCTGTTCTATTTGGCCACTTACCATTTGCTTCATAAAAAGGGTAGAATAATTCAAATCTGAATTTTAAGCTTTCTCTTATTGACATTACTTTTTCTATATCAACTCCGGCATATGGACCATTCCAAGTAACATCATATAAGTGTGTATCTCCTGTCATTGCATTTACAAAGCTATATCCTCCAAATACTGACATTAAATCTTCGAAAGGAACTATATAATCTAAATCAAAATAATATTGATCATTAGTAGGATTTTTATATAGTGAAGATCCGTATAAATCAAATTCCCCTTCTGGAATTAAACTTCCTGCTAAAACATAAATTTCATCGATAGTCTCCCCTTCTAATGTTTCAACTTGAAGATTTATTTTACAATATCCGTTTCCATAGTCGTCTTCTATATAATTTCCAGAATCAAGACTTCTTTCACAATCAAAGTAATATGTCGCTGGTTGTCCATGGTCAAACATTCTTAAATTAGCTCTTTTCATTTGATAACCAACATAAGGTGTTATATTCCAACCATACGCACGGAAAAAATTTCTCATACCGATTGAAAATTTTAAATTTGAAGTTTTTCCGGCACCTTTACCAGCAGAATAAATA
Source organism: uncultured Pseudomonadota bacterium (assembly GCA_949283075.1). GTDB lineage: Bacteria > Pseudomonadota > Alphaproteobacteria > Rs-D84 > CASDRH01 > CASDRH01. The sequence continues at coordinate 17,270 of CASDRH010000017.1, forward strand.
TGCAATTCATTCCATAAGTCATCGTCAAAAGTATATTCTGAGCTTGTTGTTCCATTTTCATATTCAAATTTGAATTGGTATTGTTTTCCTGAAATTTTAAAATCTTTTTCAGCAGCAATTTTCAATTGGTTCGTTTGCATATTTCCCCAATTCAAAATAGAACCAACATCCATAACAAACTGGAATTGAGAAACTCCTCTTTGATAACCAGCTTCCAATGTAAAGCCATTTGTATCATACTCCCAGTATTTCATCGCTTCGTTATAATACATTGTTTCCCAACCGTCTGGAAGCTTATATGTAGTTTTATTTTCATCTATTTTTGATTTTGAATTCTTTTTTGATTTATCTTTTTTGGAATTTAAAGATAGTTTTGAATCATTTTTATTATCTTCTTTTTTAGAAGTAGTTTTTTTACCAGGTTTATTGTTAGGAAATGAATTATAGTATTCTTTATAAAATGAATCATAATATGTGTCATCAGATTCTTGAGCATATGCAGAAGATGAAATAAACGTAAACAAAGTAGTTGCTAAAACAACTTTTGAAATATTGTATATATCCTTATGGATAATACTAACACATTTGTAGAGTGATTTCATTTCCCATTACTCCTCTAATTATTTGCATTGTATCATAAATTTTGTATTAAAAAAAGTTTTTTATTATATGTTTTGATAAATTTTTAATTTGATTTTTAATTAGCAAAAGTTATAGAATCTATATCGTGAAATTTATTCATAAATTTTAACATTATAAATGAAATGGAGTATAAAATGAGTAAAATTAAATCTGTTAAAGCTCGTCAAATATTAGATTCTCGAGGTAATCCTACCGTTGAATGTGATGTATGTTTGGAAAGCGGTGCTTTTGGTCGTGCTAGTGTTCCTTCTGGTGCTTCAACTGGAACTTTGGAAGCTGTAGAATTACGTGATGGTGATAAATCTATTTATTGCGGTAAAAGTGTTTTGAAAGCTGTTGATAATGTAAATAATGTTATCGCAAAAGCTATCATTGGCTTTGAAGCTGAAAATCAAAAAGATTTAGACGAAGCAATGATTAAACTTGATGGCACTGATAATAAAGGTAATTTGGGTGCTAATGCTTTATTAGCTGTTTCTTTAGCTGTTGCTCACGCTTGTGCAAAAGAAAAAAATATTCCTTTATATGAACACGTTGCTAAATTAGGTGGGGTTGATAATCCTTCTATTTTACCTGTTCCTATGATGAATATTATAAATGGTGGAAAACACGCTGATAATCCTATTGATATACAAGAATTTATGATTGCTCCTGTTGGTGCTAAAACTATGGCTGATGCTGTTCGTATGGGTGCTGAAGTATTCCATTCTTTGAAATCTGAACTTAAATCTGCTGGTTTGAATACTAATGTAGGTGATGAAGGTGGATTTGCTCCTAACCTTAAAAGTGCTGATGAAGCTTTATCTTATATTATCAAATCTATTGAAAAAGCTGGATATAAATCAGGTGAAGATGTAAGAATTGCTCTTGATGCTGCTTCTAGCGAATTCCACAAAGATGGTATTTATGATATGAAAGGGGAGGGTAAGTCTTTAAATAGTGCTGAAATGGTTAAATACTATGAACATTTAGTTGATACTTATCCTATATTCTCTATCGAAGATGGTATGGCAGAAGATGATTGGGAAGGTTGGAAATTATTGACTGATACATTAGGCGGTAAAATTCAATTGGTCGGTGATGACGCTTTCGTTACAAATCCTAAAATCTTACAAAAAGGTATTGATGCTGGTATTGCTAATGCTATTTTGATTAAGGTTAATCAAATCGGAACTTTATCTGAAACTTTAGATACTATAAATCTTGCAAAGAAAAACAATTATAACAATATTGTTTCTCATCGTTCTGGTGAAACAGAAGATGTTAGTATCGCTGATATAGTTGTTGGTATGAACGCAGGTCAAATTAAAACTGGTTCTTTATCAAGAACTGACCGTATTGCTAAATATAATCAATTGATTCGTATAGAAGAAATGCTTGCTGGTAAAGCTGTTTATGCTGGTAAGTCTATATTGAAAAAATAATTTATTGGTTATGTTTTGTTTAATTAGAGCAGAGGGCTTTTAAACCTCTGCTTTTTTTTGTAATATTTACTTGTAAAAATTTATTCAAATTATAAAATATACTGTATATTAAACGAAAGGATAAAGGTATGGTTGGTAGTATAAATAAAGCTGTATTATTAGGTAATTTAGGCAAAGATCCAGAAGTTCGTCATTCTCAAGATGGAAATAAAATTGTTTCATTTCCTTTGGCTACTACTGAGTCTTGGAAAAGTAAAACTGGTGAAAGACAAGATAAAACTGAATGGCACAGAGTTGTTATCTTTGCTCAAGGTTTGTGTGATGTCGCTGAAAAATATCTTTCAAAAGGTAGCAAGGTTTATATAGAAGGGCAGATTAGAACTAGAAAATGGCAAGATAGTTCAGGCCAAGATAAATTTACAACAGAAGTTATTTTAAGTAATTTTAATTCTGTGTTGATTTTATGTGATAGGAATGGAGCTGATAATTCTGCTTCTGGTAGTGATTGGGATTCTTCATCAAAAGATGGAGCTGATATTTCTGATGCTTCTATTGATATTGATGATGAATTACCTCCATTTTAATGAGATATTCTTTTTATAAAAAAAGCTGTAATTTTTATATTACAGCTTTTTTATTTTATATTAGGCTTTTGCCCGTCATTTCTTTTGGCTGCTCTAAGCCCATTACTTTTAAAATTGTTGGGGCAATATCTGCCAAAACTCCATTTTCTGATAATGTTTTATCTTTAAAATCTGGATTATTTGATATTAAAACAAATGGAACTTTATTTGTTGTATGTGCTGTAAATGCTGTTTTTCCATCTGCATCAAGCATCTTTTCAGAATTTCCGTGGTCTGCTGTAATAATCATATTACCATTAACTTTTATAATTTCGTTATACAAACGTCCTATCATTGTATCTAGGCATTCTATTGCTTTTATAGTTTCTGGTATCTTTCCTGTATGTCCGACCATATCTGGATTTGCAAAATTTAATACTATTAAATCGTATTTATTTGCTTTTATTTCTTCCGTCAACTTATCTGTTATTTCTTCTGCTGACATTTCAGGTTTCATATCATATGTAGCAACATCAGGTGAATTTATTAAAATTCTATCTTCGTTTGTGAATTGTTTTTCTTCTCCACCATTAAAGAAAAATGTTACGTGAGCATATTTTTCTGTTTCTGCAATCCTTAATTGTTTCATTCCTTTATTAGCTACAAACTCTCCTAATGAGTTTTCTATTTTATCATTTTTAAACATAACAGAGTAGAGAGTGTTTAAGTATTCTGAATATTCTGCTAGTCCTAATTTATATGATAATTTTACTATTTTTTTACGGTTAAATTTATCAAATTTATCATCTCCAAATGATAGAGCACATTGACGAACTCTGTCTGCACGGAAATTTGCTATTATTATAGAGTCTCCGCCTTTCATTCCTTCATATTGAGATAATGCTGTAGGTGGTATAAATTCATCTGTTATACCAGCTTCGTAATAATGGTTTATTATATCTTCAATTGATTTTAATTTAAATTCTGAATCTGCTGATACTACTGCATTATAAAATTTTTCTGTTCTGTCCCAATTTTCATTTCTATCCATCGCAAAATATCTTCCTGATATTGTAGCAATTTTGATTTTATCCATAGATGATATTGCTTCTTTTAAATCTGATATATATTTTTTTACTGATGAAGGAGGAACATCTCTTCCATCAGAAATAATGTGTAAATTTACATAAATACCGGCTGTATTTAATGTTTTACATAATGATATTATATGATTTATATGAGAATGAACACCTCCATCTGATAACAATCCTATCAAATGAGCTTGTCCATTACTTGCTTTTGTTTTTTCTATCAATTCTTTTAAATCTTTATTTTCTTTTATTGTATCTTCTTTTACTGCTTTTTCTATTTTTGGGAGTAATTGCATTACTATTCGGCCAGCTCCTATATTCATATGACCAACCTCTGAATTTCCCATTTGTCCTTCCATTAATCCTACTGCTTCGCCTGATGCTGATATTTCTGTGTATGGATTTGTTGAGAATATTTTATCTATATTAGGTGTATTTGCATTTGTAATTGCATTTCCAGGGTTATTTGAATCTATTCCGAAACCGTCAAGTATACATAGTAGAGTAGTTTGTGTCATTTTTTTCCTTTCTGTTATTTCCTATTATTTTACAAACAAAAAAACATTAAAACAATATTTTTTGATTATCACATAAAATAACTCTCTTTGAAACAGCTATTTACTTAATCTATCAGTCGCATAATGTCTATTATGTTAACAAATCACTTCCTTTAGGTCGATATTTAAAAAACAAATTAAAGAAAGGAGTTCAAGATGAATTGGTTAGAATTGGTAAAGAAGATCGGGTTAAATTTCTTAACAGTGATCAAATTTCCTATATCCAGTCTTACAACAATAATCTCATACGTGAAAAGCATTCTAAAATACTTCAAAAAATAATTACTTTGAAAGAGGCTTATAAAGAAGAAAATAAGCAAAAATTTTGGAATGCTGATAAACGTTTTGAAATTAATCAACTTAAGAAAGGTAAAATATTATGAAAAGATATGCTCATAGATTATCAAATTATAAATTAACTACTTTTAATCAGGGACAATTTGTCCCCGTACGTATTACAGAGGCATTGATGGGAGATACTTTTAGGCACTCTACTTCTGCTTTTCTTCGTGTTTCTCCTCCTGCTTTTCCTGTAATGCATCCTGTACATGTTTATATAAAACATTTTGCTGTTCCTGTTCGTCTTATTTGGGAAGATTTTTCTGAATGGATTACTGGTAAGAATGAAGATGCTGTTCATCCTACTATTAAGTTTAAGGCTAAAGATGTTACTATTGGTAGTTTGGCTCAGCATTTAGGAGTTCCTATTCCACATGAAGGTTGTGATCCTGAAAAGGAAATAGAAGTCTCTGCTCTTCCTTTTAGAGCTTATGCATTTATTTTTAATGAATATATAAGGGATCAAGATTTGCAACAACCTCTTGTATTTTCTACTGCTTCTGGTTTAGATACTACTACTAATACAACTCTTCAGAATGTTTGTTGGGAAAAAGATCCTTTTACATTAGCTCGCCCTACTCCACAGCAAGGAGATGAAGTTTATTTACCATTAGGAGATTCTGCACCTGTTTCTCGTACTTCTTTTGGTACTTGGACTGCTATTCATGCTATGACAGGTGAACCTTTAGCTGAAGGTGATACTCTTTCTGTTGGTCAAAATGGAGTTCTTCGTAAAGCAGGTACTTCTACTCCTGCAGGTTTTCAACCTACTGGTTTGACTGCTGATTTATCTCAAGCTACAGCTACTCCTATTACTCTTGTTCAAGAAGCTTTTGCATTACAGAGAATGAAACAAGCTCGTAATAAGTATGGTGAAAGATATGAAGATTATTTGCGTTATTTAGGTATTAAACCTTCTGATGCACGTCTTCAAAAGCCTGAATATTTAGGTGGTGGTAAACAGACTATACAATTTAGTGAGGTTTTGGGTACTTCTGCTGATGCTTTAGGAGCTTTGGGAGGACATGGTATAGCTGCTATGCGTTCTAATGCTTATCAATTCTTTTTTGAAGAGCATTCTTTAGTTTGTAGTTTTATGTTTGTTCGTCCAAAGACTATGTATTCTCAAGGTCTTGATAAATTATGGTTAAAAAGGACTAAAGATGATTATTGGCAAAAAGAATTGGAAAATATCGGACAAGATAAAATTGTTAATCAGCAACTTATGGCTTTTTGCGATAAGCCAGATGGTACTTTTGGTTATACTGATCGTTATTATGAATATAAGCGAGCTTGTTCTACCTATAGTGGAGAATTCGCTTCCGTTTATAAAGACGCTCATATGGGTCGTGAATTTAATGATCTTCCTGCACTTAATGCTAGTTTTGTTTCTTGTAATCCTACTGATCGTATTTATCTTGATAAGACTTCTGATCAGATTATTGTGATGGTTTATCATAATTTGAGAGCTCGTCGTATGGTTTCAAAGAAAGGAGCTGTTTAATGAATAGGGAAGATTTGGATTTTTTATATAACCTTTTTGATTATGACGTTGATGAACCTCAATTTTTTCAATTTCGTCATAGAGAAGGATCTCATTTATTAACTTTAACAATTAAGTATGAAAGGATAGATAATGGTTAGTCCTGTTAGAACATTATTAGATAATATAAAAAAATCTCGTGAAGATAAACTTATAGCTTCAACTTATGGTAAAGATACTGCTGTAGCTTTGCGTAAGTTTAAAGATCGTATTGATGATTTAGGCAAGGAGATAGTTGATACTACTCCTCATGTTGATTTTATTGATACTAATCCTCATGGTAAAGTTGAAGCTTATCAGAGTGTTATTAAAGCATTGTCTGATTTAGCTGCTTCTCAACATATGGAGACCTTAGAAGAAGCTAATGACTTTGGGCCTGAAGATGATGAGAGTGATGCACTTACTATTCATGAATTCGCCGCTATGTGTGATGCGGTAGACAAATCTCGGAATTCTGAGCCACCACAAAGCTCAAAGAATTCCGATAATGCGTCGTTAGAGGTTAACAATGCGGAAAAGGCGAATTCAGAAGTTTCACAGGAATAGCACAGTACTTATATCTTGATATGTACTGTGCTAGATGACAGAAGGGAAAAAGATGAAAAAAAGAGGACGTATTTCAAAGAATAGATATCATAATTATAATGATTATAATTTTCACAATAAATATAATAAATTTGATTATGATTATTTAACTCGCAATAGGATTACTATTCCTATTGCTAGCGATCGTCGTCGCGTTATGAGTTATGATAGGAATTTTTTGTCCTCTACTCTTTCTCCTTCTTTTTCTACTTCTCATCGTTTTATCGAACAGGATAGAAATATCTTTTCTAATGCTAGCATTAGTAATTCTAATTTTTCTTCTCAAGTTTCTGTTCCTGTTCGTCCTGATAAAGAATTAAGTAAAAATGAGTTTAAGCGTATGCTTGTGTGTTCTGCTCGTAAGATACGTCGTCAAGTCCTTTTTGCTCTTGGTAGAGCTGGTAAAGGAGTTAGGAATGCTAAGCCCGTTTGGACTGATGATAGTTATGTTAAATGTTAAAATGAAAGGTAAAAAAAATGGTTTGGGGAGATTTAATCGCAGCTGGCGGAAGCTTATTAGGAGGGCTTTTAGGTGCTGCAAGTAATAAAAAAGCTAATGAACAGAATGCAGCTCTTCAAAGAGAATTTGCTCAGAATGGTATTCGTTGGAAAGTTGCAGATGCTAAAGCAGCAGGATTACATCCTTTAGCTGCTCTTGGAGTTAATACATTATCTGCAAGCCCTTCTTATGTTGGAGATACATCTATGGCTAATGCTGTTTCTAATATGGGTCAGGATATTGGTAGAGCTGTTAATTCTACTAGGACTAATAAAGAGCGTGCAGATAAGTTTGCTGAGATGCAAATGAGATCTATGGAGTTAGATTTACAGAATAAGGAGCTTAATAATCAGCTTATTAGTTCTGAAATTGCAAGGGTTCGTGATAATACTCCCCCTACTCCATCTGGTACTCTTCCTAATCGTGATTTGGCAGGTCAACAACCTGAGATTGTTGAGGATATGGTTCTACATCCTTTGAATAGAGTTAAGTCCGCAGATGATCCAGCTAAGGAAGCAGGACATTTAACTGAGTATACTTATTCTAAGACTGCTGATGGTGGTTTAACTCCTGTTATGTCTTCAGATTTTAAGGATCGTTCAGAAGATGATGTTATTGCAGAAACTTTTTGGCATGTTAGGAATGGTTTACTTTCACCTAGTAACAAGCCAGATCCTAAAGAATTCCCTCTTCCTGATGGCTATCATTGGGAATGGGATGCTGTTAAACAAGCTTTTTATCCTGAAAAGGATAGCCTTCTTCAAGAAGGTTATAAGAAAGGTTTGTTTAACCCTGATTTAATTGATTATTAGTGAAAGGAGGTTTCTTATGCGTAGAAGAAGAAGATTTAGAAGATCTCGTCGTATTTATGCTCGTAGAATTGGTCGTCGTGCTTAAGTTGGAGAATTTTATTATGTTATGTAAAACACCTTATCAACAAGGAAATATATTAAGGCCTTGTGGTCAGTGTACTTATTGTAGAGTAAATCGCCGTCGTGAATGGGCGGCTCGTTTACTTTATGAGTATAAGTTTTCTGATGGTGGTTTATTCTTGACTTTAACTTATTCTGATGATAATTTGCCAGCAAATGCTTCTCTCGATAAAAATGCAATATCTTCATTTATGAAGCGTTTGCGTGATCGTTTGAAGCCTAGAAAAATTCGTTTTTATGGTGTTGGAGAATATGGAGATGTTAGTTCTCGCCCTCATTATCATCTTTTCTTATATAATGTTTGCATTGAAGATAAAGATTGCATTGTGGCTTGTTGGCCATTTGGGCTTGTTCATTTTGGTGCTATCTCCATTCATTCTGCTAACTATATTGCTGGCTATGTGGTAAAGAAGATGACTAATCCTAAGGATGATAGGCTTAATGGTCGTTATCCTGAGTATTCTCGTCAATCTACTAAGCCTGGTATAGGTTATGGTATTGTTGAGCCACTTATAAAAAAGTTGACTTCTACTGATCATGGTATTAAACTACTAAATAACCTTTCGGACGTGACTCATAGTGTCTATTATGTTAATTTTACAATTAGAATTATTTAGATTTTATATATAAATAAAGAAACTTGTATTTTTGTTTTAAATCTTTATTATTATATTAAAATTTAACTATTAAGGAAAGGTTTATCTTATGTTTATTAAAAAATATTTTGTTTTAATCTTTACTCTTCTCGCTTTTGTTTCTTGTTCTGATGTCGAAGATAAAGAAAAAGAAATTATCAATAAAATTAAATCTGCTGAAAAAGTAAAAGCTGAAAAAGTAAAATCTGATGATAATAAAAATGTATATAAATTTGATAAGTTTGGTATTACTGAACCTGATGATGAAATTGTATATAAATTAGAAGCTAAAATAGATGATAGAGAATATCAAATGTATCTTGATATAAGAAAAATGGCTCTTAATTATAATTCAGATTATACAGTTACAGGTTTTCTATATGTTAAAAACAATCCAAAAGTTTATGATTGTGTAGATATTAATCCTGATATAATTAAAGCTTTTCCTATAGATGGTAATATAAAAAATAATGATATGACTATATATATAGGTGAAAACTTTCAAGAGAATTTAAATCATAAATTTAATATTGATATGAGCAATGATGAAATTGTGTTAAAAGGAAAATTTAATATTGATGACAAGGTTAGATTAGGAGAAGATATTGACTATGATAAAGATATTGTATTCAAACAAGCTGATAATAAAATAAATAAAGTCAAAATTATCAATAAAAGCTTTTCTAATGTTTATAAAATAGATGATCCAACTACTGAGATAAAAGATGATAACGAAAGAGAAGTAGAAATAACACTTTCTTTAAGCTCTGCTTTTGTTGATTCTAAAGATAAAAATATAGATAAGTTAAATTCTAATTTATTTGTTGATTTTGAAAAAGAGTTTAAAAAAGAATTATCAGATTTGGATGATAATAATAATGACTTTGATTATGTAAGCCGAAATAATATCTCTCAGGTATCTTTCTTTGATGATGAAATAATTAATTTTGTAAAATCAACTTATGTTTATTCTGGCGGGGCTCACGGTAATTATGGATATAATGCAGAAGTATATTCATTAAAAACAGGAGAAAAAATTGATTATTACTCTAATATGTTTATTAATAATGATGATATAAAATTAAAAGAAGTTATATACACTGCTTTACTTGAAAAATATACAGGTGAAGACGCCCCTGCTTTCCTTTCAAGTGATCCAGAAGGTCTTGGATTTAGGTATTATGTTTCTCCAAATGGTATAACTTTCCATTGGGATCCTTATGAAATTGGTCCTTATGCTCAAGGAAGTTTTGAAGTAACTGTGCCTTTTGCTAAACTTATCGAGTTTGCAAAGCCTGATAGCCCTTTTTATCACTTGTTTAAAAGTAGTTGTCCAAATAAAAACTCTGATAAATAAAATATCAGAGTTTTTTACCACTCTACTCTAATTTTTCACATGTAAATTGTTGAAAAATAATGATTAAAAAGCTATTGATTTTATATATCAAGGTTTTATTATATAATTTATTAAATTTTAAATATTATTAAATTTGAGAAAGGCAGGTTAGTATGTTATTGGATATGATTTTCTTATTGCTAGGTGGTTTTGGTTTGTTTATGTATGGTCTTAATTTGTTTTCTGATGGATTACAAAAATCAACAGAAAAATCTTTAAAAAAAGCTTTATCAAAAATAACTCAAAATAAATTTTTAGGTATAAGTTTTGGTACTTTAATTACTTCAATTGTTCAGTCCAGTAGTGCTGTTACAGTTATGGCTGTTAGCTTTGTTAATGCTGGAATTATGACTTTGCGTCAAGCTATACACGTTACTTTAGGTGCTAATATCGGAACAACTGTAACTGGTTGGATTATTGCTATGGATATTTATATTATAGCATTACCTTCTATTGCTGTTGGTTCTATGTTGTTTTTGTTTGGTAAAGGTAAGGCTAAAACATTTGGTTCTTTGATTATGGGCTTTGGTATGCTCTTCTATGGTATGGATTTGATGACAAATTCATTCACCGTTGTTAAAAATTCAGAAGCTTTTAAAAATGTTTTACTTACTGCTTCTGCTTCAACATATCTTGATGTATTTATCTGTATCGTTATTGGTGCTATTGTTACTGGTATAATTCAATCAAGTAGTGCTGTTGTAGGTATTGTTATATCTATGGCAACTTCAGGATTGATTGATTATACTGCTGCAATTGCTATTGCTTTGGGTGCTGATATAGGTACTACTGTTACTGCTAACATTGCTTCTTTAAATGCTTCTTTGAATGCTAAAAGAGCTGCTTTTGTTCATTTCTTATTCAATCTGTTTGGGGTAATTTATATATTTATTTTGTTCCCTTATTATATATCTTTGATTAACTGGATTGTAAGAAGTGTTTTAGAAGTATCTGCTTCAAATGTTGCTATACATATAGTTACTGCTCACACTATGTTTAATTTTATAAATGTTTGTGTGTTCTATTTCTTGACTGGTTATTTAGAAAAAGTTGCTTGCTTTGTATTTAAAGGTAAAGATGAAGAAAAACGTATAAGTTTATTATCTGATAAATTATTGGATATGCCAGTTTCTGCAAATATAGAAGTTCAAAAAGAAGTTTTATATATGGGCGATTTATCAAAATCTATTACTAAAAATATAAAAGAATTATTTAATCAAAATAAAAATTCAAAAATTTTAGAAAATATAAATAATGATGTTGAAACATTAAAAAATACTGAAACTGATATTAGATCTTTTATAATTAAGCTTTTGCCTAAAAGTTCTAAAAGTTTAAGCGGTGATTTAGCGCCGATGATTACCGTATCTACATATTATGAAAATTTAGGTAATAATTTAAAAGATTTATCAGAAGTAGTTAATAAAGCTGTATCTAATAAAAGCTATAAACTAACAGATAATCAAAAATCTGATGTCATAGATATGATTGATAGCTTGTCTGATTATTTGGCTTGTATAATTGATGGAATGAATCCTGTTTTAAATTCTAATAAAGAGGATATAGCTGAAAATACAAATAATAAATGTAAAAATATTAAATTAATTTACAATAAAGTAAGAGATAATCATTATAAATTGATTGAAAAATCTGAAACAAAAGAACTAAATGCTTATTTATTTACTGATATATTAGTTTATTTTAACAGAGCTTTTAATAATCTTATGGATATATCAGAAGTATTTATGAATAAAGCTTAAATTAAATTTAATAGATTAAAAAAGGCAGATTTTTATTCTGCCTTTTTGTTTTAGAATAATGCTCTTATCTTTATACCAAATTCCCAAATATTTAATGTTCCTGATTCTTTTCTTTCTGTAAATGATTCATTATTTACACCAGAATACACATAACATAAATTTAATCCTTCATCTATTAAAGTGTCTCCATCATCATAATCACAACCCATTGCCATTATACTATCGTTCCAAGTTCCTCCATCTGTTGTATTGTATATATATACTTCGTATTGGTCTTCTGCTTTAAATACATTTCCTGATGTTGATATTTCTCCAAGTCTATTATTTCTGTAAAAGAAATCTAAGCTTACATTTTCTTGTAGGTTCATTGTTAAACCTGCCTCAAATCCCATAGCAAATCCAATTGTTGTTGCTCCAACATATTCAACACTTCCACCACCATAACCACTACAATATAAAGTTGACATTTCACTACCAGAATCTACCACTGCTGAATAATCATCATATGTAATAAGACAAGCATCATCTGAAGCATATCCATCACCCAAATCAAGTTTATATGATTCTATTGTATTAAATGATAAACCCATAGAACCTCCAACATATGGTTCAAATAAGCCACCTAGGAAATCTCCTACGATATCTTTCATTGAATAATAGAATGATAATCCAATATAGTTTGATGTAATTCCACCCCCACCAAGAACATCGTATGAAATTTCATATGATTCTTCGTCTTCAGGGTCCTCTGGCTGTTCCATAGCTTTACTTGGATATTTTAATCCAGAATATGAAGAATATCCTGCTTCAATTCTCATACTTCCTGATAAATAAGTACCAGCACCGATTGAGAATGCTGTTGTCTTTCCAAGTGGAGAACCGACATATGCTCCAGCAACTAATCCATTTTGAATTTCTGATGTTATTCCACCACCTGAATCTGAACCTGTTCCAAATCCTGCAAATAAATAAAAGCCTTTTTCATCTCCTTTACTATATGGGTCTTGTGTTTTTCCATACCCAGGAATTCCATTTGTAACACGGACACCTTTTGTGCTTTGTTGAGGAAATGCATAATAATTATATGGAGTTACTACCATAGGAGCTGTTGGATTTTTAGGATTATAAGCTTGTGTTTGTTTGTTATTTACATCTGTTCTGAATCCTGTCCAACCTGTATTGAATTGCTTACCAGGAGAAGGTACATTAGCGACTTGTGCTTGTAAAGAATTATGCGTTGTTCCCATTGCGCATAAAAAAACATATACAAATGCTTTAACGCTTTTCATGTAATATTATCTCCTTGATTTTAAGTATATCACAAAAAAAAGAATGAAAAAAGAAAATAAATAAAATTTTTAAAAAATTTATTTTTATTTGTTGATACTATGAAGCATTAGGGAATAATTTTTTCCAATTTTTCTTTATAAATTTTTCAAACTCTTTTTCTAATGCTTCACCAGGTTTCTTTGGTAATTTAATTTCATTTACATTTCTTATAACTGGGACACTTCCTCCATCTGACATATTATCTTTAGCTTTTAGATCAGCTTCTGTATCTACTTTAAAGAATAAATCTTCCATACCTGCACGTGCAAGAGCTTCTCCCCATCCATCTGCCATTATAACGCCAGTTTCACAAGCACTTACTTTTGCTCCACCTAATAATATAGAGTAAGATTCTGATATATTCTCTTTAACATTTTTCTTTACACGTTCATCGTGAGAACCTTTATATACTGAAAATAAACCACCAGTTCCTTCTTTTTTATCTTGACTAGAAAAGTCTAAAGTTGAACCACTATTAGCACAAGATAGCATTGTTCCAGGCAATACAGCATAATATTCTGTTAATTGAGCTGTTTCATCAGATGTAGTAGAATTAATATTATCGGCAGCATAATTACCATTTGCATCAGCTGTATTTCTTTGTTTTACATCAAGCATATTTGATGCACCGACTGCTGCAATTGCAGTTCCAGCACCAGTCATTGCCCCACCTGCACCTGCTGCTAATGCTCCTGCTCCTGCTACCATAGCGCCAGTTGCCATACCGACACCTGTATTCATAGCTTGAGCTCCGACTTTTGCTACTTCAGTTCCAGCACTTTGTAAACCAGCTCCAAATCCTGCAAGTATTCCTCCTCCTATAATTGCCCAACCAGCTTTTGATGCTTGTTTTGCAGCTATATTTCCATCCCAATATCTTCTTTCATTATGCTCAAATTTTGCCCAATCAGAATCTCTTACAACCATCCAGAAACAAACTCCGTTTTCATAATGTCCGCTATATTTTGCGCAACTTTGAATTAAAGCGTTTTCATAATTTTCTGAAATTTGTTTCTTTACAGCATTTATAGCCATATCTTGATATACAGTATCATCAACCCTTAATTTATTCAGCATTTCTTCAACTTGCTTACCGTAAGCTGCAGCATTTGGAGCTAATGTATCAGCAACAGTTGTAACTTGAATTTTAAATGTTGTAAAACATCTTAATCCAGCATCTAAAAGCTTTGATTCAACAAGTCCTCTTATATCAACACAGCCAGAGTACTCTCCTCCATTTCCACTTCGACAAGCAGTTCTCATACAATCCTTGAATGATGAAAGAGCTTCATCAAATAATTGATTTTGCATTTGAGTAATTTCTGTATTAACAGCAACATCAGCTTGAGCTTCTTTTAAATTAAACATCTGTATTTCATGTTTAATTGTATTAGAATTATCAGCTATTAATGTTTTTGCTCTACTTTTCCACTCAACTCTAACAGCCTGTAATGTCTTTTCATAATCAGAGCAACTACTTGAAGCACTTTGAAACGTTGACTTATCAAATATTGGAGTACAAGATTCTACTCCACTTTTACACATATTCTTTTTATCCCCATCAGGTTCTGTACCAGAACGATAGAAATTTGTTAATTCTGTTTTATATTGATTACATTCTCCTGACTTTAAATCAGCTATATATCCGTTTATTGTTGATACTTGATCTGCAGTCAACCCAGTTAATGATGTTTTAGGAATTCCACTTAAACATATTGAAGTTGCTGTATTAAACTCATCAGTTGCATTTATTATTGCTGGTTTTACAGATATATTAACAACTCCAGAGCTATTTTTTCCAGAACCAGCTTCTAATCCATCTTTTTCAACACCTAAAGCATCAAAAATACTTAAATCAAGTTTATTCCAACGACCATTTTTAACAATATCTTGCAATGCTTTATAGTAAGCAATTGAGTTAATTGTAACTTCTCCAGCTTCTAATTTATCATCTCCACTAATTGAGAATGATAGTCCTCCAGCTTTATCAGCAGTTGTACAACCTCCTTCTTTTTCTGGATTATCATAACAACTATAATTGTATAAGTCATAAAGAGTTTTTACTCTATTATTATAAATACAACGGAAAGTTTTTTCTGAATTTTGCATTTTCTTAATAGCATCATCACTTTCAAGAAAAATATTTTTTGCCATAGTATATGGAATCAAAGCATCCATACAACTTATATACAAATCCCTACAAGAATCACTTGCTATAGCTGATGATGAAGAAGATGATGATGAACTACTTGTAGCTTTAACAGCTCCATTAACTCTTACTGTTGTTCCTCTAGCACTTACTTTAACAGCAGCCCCTCTTGCAGATTTCACACCAGCAGCTCTTGCAGGTTTCTTTTTTTGAGCATAAGAATCACTATACGTTGCAACAGATGCAACAAAAGAGACAAATAATATTGTCGATAATGTTCTAGTTAAAAAGCTTTTTTGCAAAAGCATTAATTAATCTCTCCTTTTCACAGGTATAAAAACCTTACTTCATATTGTATCAAAAAATATAATATTAGGCAAATAAAATTTAATATAAAAAAAGCCAATTTTATTTGGCTTTTTTTTACTTTGACTTTTCATCTTCTTTTTTGAATATATCTCTCCATTTAGTTAATATTTGTTTTTCAAACTGATCTGTAACATGGCCTTTTGGTTTACATACATCTTTTCCTTTAAATATATCTCTAGCCATTTGCCAAGGATTACTTTCATTTTCGGCAGTAGGTAATTTTATTCTACTATTACTATCTATACATCCAGCTTTACCAATAACAGCTTCCCAACCTTTTGGTATGAACATACCACCACATTTATCCGCCTCTTCAAAGCTATCACCGTCTTTTGTTAACATTCTTGCTTCTGAATTACTTATTACACAACTTGATGATGCACTACTTTGTCCATTAGAGCTTGCATTTGCATCAGCACTAGTACTACATGTTGCACTAAATCCATCACCATTAATTGTTGCACTTGCAGATGAAGTTCCATCACCACTAGCACTATTTGAAGATGATGCTGTTCCTGAACTTTTACATGTTAAATTAACTCCAGGTAATATAAGTCCCATTTTTGACATCATTGAAGAAAAACTACTACCTCCTGAACTTTTTGATGATGAACTCCAAGCATCTTTACCAGAACCACCTGATGATGCTTCTGCTGCAGCTTTTTTAAACTCAGCTGTTATATTTGTTTTAAGCATTATTCCAGCAGCACATACTCCATCTTCAAACCACCCACCTGCTTCTTCACATGTTTTTTCAAGAGCATTTTGATATTCTTCTCCTAAACTTTCTTTAATAGTCTCCATTGCCAAATCTTGCATTTTAACAGGATCTTGTTGTATATCTAAAACAATTGATTTTAATTGTGGAGACATATTATTAACATTTAATGTTTTAGCAACTGTATCCATACATATTTTATAAGAAGGATAACATGTTGTTCCAACCTCAAGTAATTTAGAAGCAACTACTCCTCCTTGTGCTGGAGATACACAATTTACATATCCATTTCCACAAATAGCCTCTGCACATCCTTTAAAACCTTGACTATTTTTATCACCTATAAGACACTGTTTAAACACTTCATTAGCCATATTTGCAACTGTTAAATTTGTTTTTAAATCAGATTGTAAAGCTTTTGCTTCTTCTTCTTTCATTTTTCTTTCTAACTCACGTCCATTTTCAGCAATAGCTTCAGTTGCTTGACCTTTCCAATCAACTCTTGCGGCTTTTAAAGCTTCCTCGTATTGCAAACAGCTTTTATATGGAGTTACAAAATTTTCATCTGTTGTTTCTTCCCCATTACATTTAGCTGGATCTGGTGCTGTTGTACAGTCTTCTTTCCATTTTCCTGTCATATAATATTTCTCCAAATTCTCTTTAACATCAGCACATTCAACTAATATATCAATATATGGATCCTCCCCATCAGGACCTTTATTTATAAGATCTGTAACAATATCTTCACTTATACCTTTTTGAGTTAAAGCCTTTTCAATTTCTTTTAATCTTTTTGATTTAACCATATTAGCATCTTTAAAATCAACTCCAGTAAAGCACGCACCACTTGCCCACGCAAATTCTTCACCAGCATCAAGTGTCATACTTGGCGGCGGAGTATTAATTGCAAATGTCCATTCTTTTTCAATTTCCCAAGTAAAACCAGCTGATTGACACATTGTTGCAGTCAAATCATTTCTAATACAACGACCATCAGTTCCAGGCTCTCCACCTTTTGCTTTACAAACTTCAGCTGATGCTTCTGTAAAATAACACTTACCTTTTTGATTTGCACCTAAATCACTCATAATATTTGATGACATATCAACCATTTTTAATGAATTAGGTTCATTCCATCTTCCACCACTAGCTTTACATTCTTTTTCCAAATCTTTTAATTGAGATGTATCTGTTTCTCCTTCTTCATCAGTAGGCCAATCGACAAATCCGTTTGAACATCCACCACGAATTCTTGATATAACATCCATATAATAAGCAATACTTTTTTCAGTTGCCATATATGAACTATGACCCTCTGCTGAATAATTACAATTTCTTATATCACTTTCATCACAGAAATAATTATATTTTTTATATATTGCTGTTGCCATATAATCAGAAACTTCTTGTTCTACTGCATCACCAGTTGCTTGTCCTAACAAATTTTTTTCCTGAACTTTAATTTTTCCAAGAATATACTTTCCAGTTTCAGGAATAAAATTATGACCTTCCATAGGTGCTGGTTGATATTTTGAATAATTAGCCCCAGCAAATATACATCTAAACGGTTTATCAGTTCCAACTAAATTCTTAACTGTTTTATCCGCACCCAAAAACGGATTCTTATTCAAAGCATATCCAATCAAAGCATCCATACAATTAACATATGCATAAATACATTGAGCTTTATTTGAATTTCCAACAGCACCTGTAGCAGTATATGTTCCTGTAACTTTTGGTGCAGCTGTAAACGAACCAGTCGAAGGTCTAGAGCTACCACCAGCAACTCTTACAGTTGTTCCTGCTCTTGCACTACTTTTAGAAGAACTACTAGTTCCCGCTCTTTTAACAGTAGTTGTTCCAGCTCTTGCTGACTTCTTTGTTGTTGATTTTTTCGCTGTACTTTTCTTTGTTGTAGAACCAGCCCTTGCTGATTTCTTTGTTGTTGATTTCTTTGCAGTCGTCTTCTTTGCAGAACTTTTCTTTGTTGTAGAACCAGCTCTTGCAGATTTCTTTGTTGTTGATTTCTTTGCTGTACTTTTCTTTGTTGTAGAACCAGCCCTTGCTGACTTCTTTGTTGTTGATTTTTTCGCTGTACTTTTCTTTGTTGTTTTTTTCTTTACTTGTGCTTGAGCTTCATTAAGTCCAATAAATTTATCGGCAACAAAACCGCTGTATATCAATAATAATGATATAAAGACAATAAATATTTTATTGATGTGAGACTTAAATTTACCCATTTAGCATCACTCCTATTTTCAATTATATCATAAAAAATAGAAGTAAACAAATAAATAATGAGATTATTATTCAGCTGTGTTAGTTGTATTAGCAAATATTTTCTGCCAATCATTTTTGAACATTATATCAATTTCGTTTTCTATATAACCAGCAGGTGTACAAGGATTTGTTGTTTTACCGGTTTCTTTATCTACTACTTCTGCTTTCTTTAACTGATCCATAAATTGCTGTAATGCTGTTGTTTGAGATGTCGTAGCTCCACTTGCATCTACAATCATTCTTGTTGGGAAACACTTTTCTCCTTTTCCATATGTATTTCCTATTACATTTTCCCAACCAGATGGAATAAATGGAGATATACCAGAACAAGCTCCTTTTATAGTAAAATCTCCATCTCCTCCTTGATATATCACATTTATTTCTGATGTAACATTACATGATGTGGTTGCTGTTGAGCTTTTAACTTTATCAGGAGAAAAAGCTCCTCCAACTTGCGTTCCAGATGCTGTTGATGATTGGCTTCCAGATGTAACAGATTTGTCGTTATTTGCACTTGTACAAGTTACGCTTGAAGCAACAGCTCCACCAGTTGCAGTGTTTGTTTTTTGATTTATATCGCAATTAAAACTAACTCCTGGAATTGCTATACCAGAATTTTTAGACATTGAAGATTTTGTTGTACCAACTTGCTGTTCCTCCTCTTTTGCTTCTGATACTAAATTACATTTACCATTCTTTTTACCTTTATCAGAACAATCACCTGAATATCTTGCAGCAACGCTTACTATATATCTATTCAAAGCTTCTGTTGATGTGTTTTTAGTATCAAATATCATTATTCCACACATATTAGCATATACAAATCCACCAGCATCTGTACAAGACTTTGTTAATTTATTTACATACTCCTCTGATAATTGAGCTTTTACTGTATCCATTGCCATTTCTGACATTTTTTGGGCATCTAAATCTATAATTATTTTTTGCATTTGTGGAGACATATTAGATTTATCTAATGTCTTTGTTGTTGTATCCATACATATTTTATATGAAGGATAGCAAGTTAATGCGGCGTCAGTTAATAAAGATTTAACAAGTCCATCTTCTGTTACGCAGTTTTTATATCCATCACCACAACTGCTTTTTAAACATGTTTTAAAATCCCCTAAACAAGTTTTAAATATTTCATTTGTCATATTAGCAACCATAAGATTTGTTTTTAAATCAGATTGTAGCTCTTTTGCTTCGTCTTCTTTCATCTTACGTTCTAAAGCTCTGGCACCTTCTGTAATTGCTTCTGTTGCCTGGCCCTTCCATTTTTGTCTTACCCCTTGTAATGATAATTGATATTGTGCACAGTTTGCAGGAGCTGATGTAAATCCAGAATCATTATTTTCTGTTCCATCTGCCGCTTTCCAAACCCCTGTCTGATAAAATGTTTCTAAATTTTCTCTATATTGTCCACATTCTGCAAGGATTTCTATATACCCTTTATTATCTGCTTCTGATGGAGCTGTAATAGCATCTATTATTTCAGAATCTACATTTTTTGCTGATAATGCTTGTTTAAATTGTTCTATTCTTTTTGATTTTACAGTTTCTGCATTTGCAAAATCTACTCCTGTAAAACATATATTTGAAGCATTTTTAAACTCTTCCTCTGAGTTTAATGTCATTGAAGGAGGTGAGATATTTATAGCAAAAGAAAATTCTTTTGTTCTTTCCCAATTTCCACCAAATGTTTTTACGCAGTTTTCTTCTGTTGCTTCTTTAATAAGACATCTTCCGTTATCCATTGTTCTGCCTTTACTTAAACAAGCATCATTACTATCATTTGAATAACATTTTCCTCCACTTCCACCTTCGCTAAATCCAAGAGAAGCCATTAAATCGCTATTCATATCTGTCATTTTTAATGTTTCTGGTTTATACCAACGTCCATCAGTAGCTTTACAATCTTTGCTTAATTGAGCTTGGTCCCCTTCCGCATCCCAATCCATTGTTCCGTTAGAACAACCACCTTTAATACGAGCATATATATCCATATAGTAAGATGTTGATTTTTGAGAAGCAAAAAATTTATCGCTATCTTTAAAACTATACTCACAAAGTGTGTTATCTTTTTCATCACAAAAATAATTATATTGCTTATATAATCCTGTTGCGGCCCAATCTTGTATAACTTTTTGCTTATCTGCATTTGCATCTGTTGCAAAGCCTCCTAAGCTTCCTAATCCACCACCAACTATTGATGTTGACGCACTTTCTTCTTCATCAGGTCTTTTAAATGAAATTTTACCCTTTGATATTTTTAAATTCTTTTCTGAATAATCTCCTGTTGCAAAAATACATCTAAAAGGTTTGTCTTTTGTCATTAAATCTGTAACAGCAGCATCAGCATTTAAAAAAGGATTTTTTTTCAAAACATAAGGAATCATAGAATCCATACAATTTACATATGCATACATACAACTGTTTTCTGACTTATCACCAGCTGATGATTTATATGTTGTTGTTTTACCCAGTAATGAAGCAGCTGTTCTTGGAGAAGAACCTCCACTTACTCTTACAGTTGTACCTGACCTAGCAGATCCTCCAGATGGAGCACCTCTACTTACCGTTGTTGTTCCAGCACGAGCAGACCCCCCAGTACTTCCTCTTGAGCCACCACTTGAACCAGCTTTTGTTGTAGACCCAGCCCTTGCAGATTTCTTTGTTGTTGATTTTTTTGCTCCGCCTGATTTTTTCTTTGTTGTAGAACCAGCTCTTGCAGATTTCTTTGTTGCTGATTTTTTTGCTCCGCCTGATTTTTTCTTTGATTGAGCATAAACATTATTATTATACATAAAATAAAAGGCTGGAAAAGAAGTCATTAGTAATGACAAAGATAATACAATTAAATATTTATATCTTTTTTTAATCATTAATTTTATTAACCTGATTTAATTGTATCAAATTTCGTGTATAAAAACAAATTATTTATAATTTATTTGATAATAAAATTATGAGTTATATATCTGTATTTTGCTGAATATTTTGATTTTGCAATTCGTTTGATTTTTTATTGCTTTTAAACATACTGTTAGTTGAATTATCTGTAATCGTTTTAAGTTTATTATTCATATATCCGTAAGGTTTACATATTTCATTTGCATTTGCTAAATTTAAAGCTTTTGTAATAGCACTGCTTTCTTCTGATGATTTGAATCTTGTTTCAGGAAAACACTCCGATGTTGTTATTTTGCTCCAACCTTCTGGCATAAATTTTAATGATTTATCAGTTGATGTTTTAATAATTCCTGAATTATTTAATATTATTGTTTCTTCCGTTGTATTACCAGAGCTTGAAGAAGATGTTGTTTGTAAATTTCCGTTTTCGTCTGTATATGAAGAATATGATTTTGATGAAAAAGAAAATGATGATGAGCCAAACATATTACCACTTATTATAAAGCTATTATTTTTATTTGAGATGCTCATTTTACTTAAAAAATCATCTGTGCTAATCTCAGCTGATGATATTACTTCTGTTGTTGCGAAAACTCCACATAATCCGTCGTAATAAAAGCCTCCTGCATTTTCACAAGATTCTTTCATTAAATTTGAATAATTTTCTGATAGTTTTTTATTATATTCATCTGCAATATTGTTTGATAGTTTATCAATATTTATCTTTTCAGAATTATTACTTAATTTATCAGAAATACATATTTTCATTGTAGGGAAACATCTTAATAATCCCATTGAAAAATCACTTTCTTTTAATCCGTTTGATGCTGTTATACACTCACTATCAACGCTACAATATTTTTGCATACAAGAATTATAATCTTCTTTACAAGATAATATTGTTTCTTGTATTTCTTTATTATTTACTAATTTAGCATTTAATTCAGATTGCAATTTTTGCATTTCTTGAAGCTTTTGATTCCTTAATTCTTCTGATGATACTTCCTGTGCAAATAATTGATTTATATTAGTTAATAATACAATTAAAATATATTTAATAATTTTTTTTGATAAAATCATTTTATTATTCCTAATCTTATTCTTCATTTATTATACCATAAAAAAATTATAAATAAAATCCTGTATATTTTTGATATACAGGATTATTTATCTTTTTGTTATATTTATTTATTCATAAATAGGAAATTTTGAACACAACTCAACAACTTTTGACTTTACACTTTCTTTAATTTTTTGAATTGCACTTTCGTTTCCTTTGTTTTCTACATATCCTGTTATTGCTTCGTTTATTAAATCTGCAATATATTCGAATTCTTTTTCTTTAAATCCTCTTGTTGTTCCAGCAGGAGAACCTAAACGTATTCCGCTTGTGATTTTTGGAGGATTTGGATCGTTTGGAATTCCATTTTTATTACATGTTATTCCTGATTCTTCTAGCATTAAATCTGCTTCTGCTCCTGTAATTCCTTTTTTCCTTAAATCAACAAGAATTAAATGTGTATCTGTTCCATTACTTACTAAATCAAATCCGTGAGATTTTAATCTTTCTCCCATTGCTATTGCATTTTTTTTGACTTGCAATGCATATTCTTTATATTCATCTGTTAAAGCTTCTCCGAAAGCGACTGCTTTTCCAGCTATAATATGTTCTAATGGGCCTCCTTGCGTTCCTGGGAATATTGCTTTATCAACTTTCTTTGCAATTTCTTCGTTATTTGTAAGAATTATTCCTCCACGAGGGCCTCTTAATGTTTTATGAGTTGTTGATGTTACAACATCTGCATATTGTAAAGGTGATTTACAAACTCCACCTGCAACTAATCCTGCGAAGTGTGCCATATCAACCATTAAATATGCTCCAACTGAATCTGCAATTTTTCTGAACTTTTCAAATTCTATTTCACGAGGATAAGCTGATCCTCCCGCAACTATTATTTTTGGATTATGTTCTTTTGCTAATTTTTCTACTTCCTCATAATTTATATATCCATCTGGCGTTAATCCATATTGAACAGATTTAAACCATTTACCTGATATTGTTGGTTTTGCTCCGTGAGTTAAATGTCCACCTGCATCAAGGCTCATACCTAATATGGTATCTCCTGCTGTTGCTAGTGCGAAAAATACTGCTAAATTAGCATTTGCTCCACTGTGTGGTTGAACATTTGCAAATTTACAATTAAATAATT
This sequence comes from uncultured Pseudomonadota bacterium, assembly GCA_949283075.1. Taxonomy (GTDB): domain Bacteria; phylum Pseudomonadota; class Alphaproteobacteria; order Rs-D84; family CASDRH01; genus CASDRH01. Next base: position 41,201 of record CASDRH010000017.1, read on the forward strand.
TTTTTACTCTTTCAATACATAGTGTTTCTATTTCGTCTATGTATTTACAACCTTGATAATATCTTGCGTTTGAATAACCTTCTGCGTATTTATTTGTTAATATTGACCCCATAGCTTGTAATACTGCTTTTGATACAATATTTTCTGATGCGATTAATTCAATTTGATTTTGTTGTCTTGTCAGCTCTTTTTGTATTGAAGAATATATTTCTTTATCTTTATTTTCTAATTCTGTTGTGAAAAATTTTTCTTGTATTTGTGATTGATATACCATTTTATCCTCCTATCTGATAAAATTGTTGATTTGCTTTGATAGTATAAAATACAGATATAATTTACAAGATATTTTTTATTTATCTTTTTTAGTATTAGTATTTGATTGAGCTTCACTTAAATGCTTAAAATCACCTGCTATTGAAGCTCCTGTTGCGATTGATACATACTTATGATAGATATCTCCTTTTACTCTTGCTGTTTTATTAAATAAAACTGATGAAGCGTATATATCACCTTTTATCATACCGAATATATTTACTTTTTCTGCTGTAACTGTTCCGTTTATTACTCCATTTATTCCAATGGTCAATTCTTTGCATTCTATATTACCATCGATTTCTCCATCAATTAAGATGTCGCCTGATGTTATAATATTTCCTTTGAATTTTGTATCTACGTTAATTATAGAATTTGAATATAATTTCTTTTTTATACCAAACATTATTCACCTGCCTTAACAAAGCTATATGGATTTATTGCTCTTCCATTATATCTTACTTCATAATGTAAATGTGGCCCAGTACTACGTCCTGTTGAACCTGCTAAACCAACTTTATCACCTGTATTTACAAAATCACCCTCTGAAACAAGTATTTTGCTTAAATGAGCATACAATGTTGTAAATCCTAGTCCGTGTTCAACTTCTACCATTAGTCCATAATCTGGTAAATTTTTTGCTCTTATAACTTTTCCAGGAGCTGTTGCATATAATCCTGTGCCTATTTTACCTCTGAAATCTATTCCTTTATGAAATGCTGGGACTTTTAAGAATGGATCTTCTCTTTCCCCATAGCCTGATGTTATTGTTTTTGATTCTGTTAATGGATAACCAATTGGTAATATGCTATGAACTTTTGTTAATCCGTCCCACATATCTACTTGTTTATTTACTTCTGTATATCTTGCGTCTAATTCTGGGTCTGTTAGCTTTACTTTTTCTATAGGAATAAACGGACCTCCGAAACCTTCATCAATTTTCTTTGCTTTATTTAATAAAATCTTTTTGCTTATTAAGCCTATTTGAGAAAATGATCTATCTAATTTTGATAAAGTTTTTTCTATATCTCCTAATCCTGATTTTGCAAGTATTTCAACCTTATCTAACAACTTCATTTGAGCTTCTTTTACTTCAAGTGATAGCTTTATTAACTCTTCATTTGTCTTATTCATTTTCTTTCTTTCTTGCCAAGCAACGTCTCTTTGTAATTCTGCTCTTGTCATTTTATAATACTGGTCATCTATATCTACTTTTCTTAAGCTTGTATTATTTATAAAATCTTCTAATTCCGCTGATATTAAAAGCATTTCTGCTGATGCTAATGATTGTTCTTTTAAATATTTGTTTTTTTCTGTATCTGTTATTGATTTATTTTTTTCTAATAATGAAACTAATTTTCTATATTGTAATTCTCGTTTTTCATTTACTTCTGATATTGCATCTTTGTAGGCACTTACCTGCCCCATTACTTTATTATACTTTTCTTTATATTCTGCTATTAATTTATCATCACTTCTTAAAGAATTAAAATTTGCAAAATAAGCATATGTTATGAATGCTGACCACAACAATACTCCAAATACCAAGGTTGTTATTATTAATCTTGCCGTAAAATTTACTTTGTATTCTGATATGCAATTTTCTTTGCATATTAAAATAGTCTTTTCCGATGATAGTAATTTTAATATTTTTGAAAAAAATGATTGTTTTTTTATTTTATTTTTTAAAAACGTGTTGGGGTTTGAATTTTTTGAAAACATTAATTTCTTATAATCCTCGCAATTTTAGTTTAATTTTACGGCCTTGATTATATCAATTATTATGTATAAGTGCAAGAATTTTAATTTTTCTAATATTTTAGACAAAATATAATTTTCTGAAATATTTCACTTGACTTTATTAACAAATTTATTTATTTTGTCTATAATTAAACTAAAGGAGTTTTATATGGCAATTAATAGAAAACATTTATCTATCTCTAATATAGGTATTTATTCAGCAATATTGAAATCTCTTGTAATGATTGGAATACTGCTTTTAGGAGTTTTGGTTTTTGGAAAAACACTTTCTAATTTAGGAGTTTTCAGTAATTTATTAAATTTAATCATAATTTGTGTTTTTTCTTTTGGTTTATTCCAAAATTTTAAAAATATTATTATTTTATTACCTGAAATTAAGTGGTTTAATTCTTTTGTTCAAAAAGATGAATTTGATAAACAACCTGTTATATTATCTCCTGTTCGTAATATGATGAATGGTTATAGAAATGCAAAAAGTGGATATTTTACTTTGCACGCTATGAAATCAATATTAGAAATTATTGAAAGCCGTTTATCTGATTATAAAGAAAGCTCTAAATATATTGTTAATATTTTAACTTTTTTAGGTCTTTTAGGAACTTTCTGGGGATTATTGATAACTCTGGGTTCTATAAGCGGTATTATATCTAATTTAAAAATTACAGATTCTAATATGGTTGCTGTATTTAATGATTTGAAAAATTCTCTTGTTCATCCTATTGATGGTATGGGTATGGCTTTTTCCTCTTCCTTTATAGGATTAGTTTGTGCTCTTGTTTTAGGTTTTGTTAATTTACAAGCTAGTCTTGCTATGAGCTATTTTTATAATAAAGTTGAGGAAAATTTATCCGTTATTACTCGTGTCGTTGGTGATGGAGCTACTACAAGTGATAATATATCTTCTATATTACCTTATATACAAGCTTTGTTGGAACAGACTGCTGAACACCTTAACCAACTTCAAAGAACTGTTAAAAGAAATGAAGAAACTAATATGGATACAACTAATAGTTTAGCTTATATGGCAAAAGAAATAGCTATTACTGCTGACCAAGCTAAAAATAGATTGAAAATTATGGAAAAAATGACTCGTAGTAATGAGGCCTTATTACCAGTTCTTGAAAATCTTGTTAAGGTTTCTAAAAACGGTATTGGTATGGATAACAAAACAAAAGAACATATTAAAAATATTGATAGCGGTATTAAAGATATGAAAGATTCTTTATCAGAAGATATTCAAGTATTATCTAAAACTATTAAAATTATTAAAAATTAGTGTTGAATTATGAGAAATAAACTATCTTTTTATAATAATAACTCTGAAAATGTTTGGTCTGGGTTTGTTGATGTTTTAACAAATATACTTATCGTTTTTGTTTTTTTATTATTGATTTTTATGCTATCTCATTTTTTCCTTTTAACGCCTAGTAATAAAAATAATTCAGAGGCTGTTATTAAGTTAAATGACCAAGTTAATAAATTATCTAAAATTTTGATTTCTAAAAGTGAAGAATTAAACAAAATTCAGTTAGAAATAGATAATAAATCTAATCAAATAGAGTTATTAGATAAAAATCTTGATGTTGCTTTGAAAAAAGCTGAAATTGAAACAAATAAACAAATTGAATTAAAAAATCAGATTAATAACCTTAATAATATGATTTATCAAATGGAAGGTGAAATTATAAGTAAAGAAAATCAAATAAAAGAACGTAAAATAAATGAAAAAAATTTGAAAAAATCTATTAATGATTTAAATAGAGAATTACAAAAATTAAATGATGTATTTGAAGCAACAGATAAATACATTAAATGGCAAAATGTTCAAATAGTTGAATTGGGTAAAAAATTAAATCGTTCGCTTGCTAATAAAGCTGCTGAATTATACAAAGTTCGCTCTAAATTCTTTGAAAAAATATCTGTTGTATTAAAGGATGATAAAAACTTTAAATTAGAAGGTGATAGAATTGTTATTCAATCTGAATTATTCTTTAAAAGTGGTAGTTATGAAATAGAAAAAGAAGGTAAAACTAAATTAAATGAAGTTGCTGAATTGATTAAAAATTTAGAAAAAACTATTGACCCAGAAGTTGATTGGATTGTAAGAATTGATGGTCATACAGATAATGTTCCTACTATTGGTGATACTTCAAATTGGGAGCTATCTTTAAAACGAGCTTTGGCTGTTTTACAATATCTTCAATCAAGAAATGTTGATAGTAAAAGATTAGCTGCAACTGGCTTTGGAGAACATCAACCTATTGCTGATAACTCAACAGCAGAGGGCAGAAAACAAAACAGAAGAATTGAATTTAAATTAACTGAAAAATAATTCTATTTCTTTTATCATATCTTCTTTTGTTGATATTGTATTTACTTTTTTACGGAATTCTATTGCTCCGTAAATTGATTTTGAATACCAAGCTGCAAATTTTCTGAAAATAAAGACTGCATTTTTATCATTATAATAATCACATAAATATTTGAAATGCTGTAATGCTAATTTTCCTATTTCTTCTTTATTTAATGCTTCTTTTTTTATTCCTGTTTTTAAATAATGTATTATTTGAGATATAAAAACAGGATTTCCTAACACTCCCCTGCCAATCATTACTCCATCAACTCCAGTTTCATCTATCATTACTTTTGCATCTTCTTCTGTTATTATATCTCCATTTCCTATTACTGGGATTTTTACAGCTTCTTTTATTTTCTTTATCTCTGGTAGTGAAACTTTACCTGTATACATCTGTGCTCTTGTTCTTCCGTGAACTGATATAAAACTTACTCCTTCTCCTTCTGCTATCTTTGCAATTTCTACTCCTGTCATTAATGTCTGATTCCATCCCGTCCTTATTTTTATACTTACTGGAATTTTATCACCGACTGCTTTTACTACTGCTTTTATTATGTCTTTTGCTCTTTCAGGTTCTTGTAATAAATCTGCTCCACCTTTTGATTTTACAATTTTATTTACAGGACAGCCCATATTGATATCTATTATATCTGCTCCTCTTTCTGCATTTATTATTGCTGATTTTGACATTATTTCTGGATTGCTTCCGAAAATTTGAACAGATATAGGTTTTATATTATCCTCTATCTTATCAAACATTCTGGTTATTTTTATTTTTCCTATATCATCTTTTCCTATTTTATCCGCAAAGTGAGTTTGAGCATTTGATGCTATCATTTCCATTACTATTAACTCTGCTCCATTTTCTTTATACAATTTGCAAAAAGGAATATCTGTTATTCCTGCCATTGGAGCAATTATTACAGGATTATTGATTGTTATATTTTTTAACTTTATTGGTTTTAACATTTATTTATTCCATTCATTTGTTTTGTTTGGTATAATATATTTACTTTAATAAAAATCAAATAAAATAAAATGGATAAAAATATAAATAACTCTGTTAATAATAAAAAAGCTAATATATCTGCGATATTTATCGTTGTGTTATTGTGGATATGGACTGCTTCTACTTTTTATAGTTTGGTTTTTACTAAATACGGGTTATTTTCTTTTATTTCTTTGTTAAGGCAGAATATTAAAAGTGAAAAATTAATTCAAGATTTGGAAAATGAAAAATTTGCTCTTTATCACAGAATTAATTTGATAAAAAATAATGATATAGATTTGATTGAAGAATTATCTCAAAGAATTCTTAATAAGTCGTCTGAAAATTCAAAAGTCATCATTAGATAATTTAATTAATTTATCTTTTCTTTTTTGAAAATCGATACATAAAATAGATATCCAGCAAAACATATTACTGGAAAGCTTAATAGTTGTCCCATTGTTAACCCTGATGATGTTAAAAATCCTATTTGAGCATCTGGTTCTCTGAAATTTTCTAAAATAATTCTAAATACTGCATAGAAGAATAAAAATACTCCTGATAAAAATCCTGATTTCCATATTTTATTCTTTGTTTTCTTATTATGCTTTATGAAAATATAAAGTGATACTTGCATTATAATAAAAAGAGTAAATCCTTCTAATGTTGCTTCGTAAAGTTGGCTTGGGTGTCTTAATTGATTATCTATATTTGTAAATATCATTCCATAGTTTGATAAACCTGTTGGACGGCCTACTAATTCTCCATTTAAAAAATTTGCTATCCTTCCAAGGAAAATTCCAAGAGGTATTGAACAAACTATTATATCACTTAATGAAAATGTATTTATTTTCCTTTTATAAGTAAATATAAATATTGCTATTATAAAACCTATTGTTCCGCCGTGAAATGACATTCCTCCATTCCATACGGCAAAAATTGAAAGCGGGTTTTGTAAATGATATTGTAAATTATAAAATAAAACATATCCTATTCTTCCACCTAGAATAACCCCTAAAACTCCATATATAAAAAAGTCTTCTATATCTTTTATTGATATATTTTTTATATTTAATCTTTTTATTAAATACATTGAGTAATAATAAGAAAATATGAAACCTATTATATATGCCAAAGAATACCATCTTATCGGTAATCCAAATATTGTTATAATAATTGGTGTTGGTGAATGTGTAAATATCATATTTATTCCTTAATTTAATAAATAATATATCTTTATTAAAAAAAATGAAAGAAAAAATAAACCCTATCTTCAATAGATAGGGTTTGAATTTTTTAAGCAAAATTATTATTTACTTTCATCAACAGCAGCGTTAAATGCATCAGCTGATTGGAATGCACCTGGGTGCAATTTTTTTCCAATAATGAAGTTTGGTGTTGAATTTATTTGTAAGCTTTGTGCTAAATCAGCTGTTCTTTTTAATTCATCTTCAACTTCTTTTGATTCAAGATCTTTTTTGAATTTTTCTACATCTAATTTAGCTTTTGCTGCCATTTCAAATAATTTAGCTTTTACTAAATCTTCTGCATCTTTTATGCTTTTTACTTTTGATAAATCAACATCTTGGATTTTGTCGTTCATCATTACATAGTATAAAGCTTCTCCTTTACCATTACCTTGCATTTGTGCTGCAACTACTGCACTTGCTGTTAATTTTGATAATGGGTGCATGAATGTTAATGGTTTTAATACTAATTTAACATCATTGCGGTTCTTTAATGCTTCAGCAACTACTTTACTTACGTTACGACAATGTCCGCAATAGAAATCCATAAATTCGTAAACTACGATTTCACCTTCTGGATTACCTAAAATTACAGCGTGTTTGTAATTGTCTTCATTTTTGTGCAATTCATCAAAAGCTTTTGCCATTTGCTTTTCTTGTCTTGCTGTCATTCCTGTTTGTAAAGCTTCAATTGAATCTTGTAATACTTTATCATCTTGAACCATTACTGTTCTTACCATAAATGCAGAAATTAATGCAATTGATACAAATAATGCCAATGATGGAATTACTACTTCGTAAACAATTTTTTTGCTTTTTGTTTTTGGAGCTTTATGTGGCAAAATATGCATATAGTATTTATATCCTACCAATGAAGCCAAACCTAATAATAATAAAATTAAATACATTATCATTTGTTTTTCTCCTTCTGTTTTTTGTTTATATATTGGGTTTTGAATAATGAATATTCTTTTAACCTTTGTGTGGAGTATAAATGGATTCAATGCAAAAGACAAGAATTTTATTATATTGAAATATAAGATTATAATCCGATAATTTTTTTTATCTTAAATTATTTTTCATTTGAATTAAATCTTTATATTCTCTGGAATCTTTATTTAGCTTTTCTTCTGATTTCTCTATGTTGTTTAGCATCTCTTCTCTGTTTCCGATTTTTTCGTAAAACTTTGCTAGATAATAATGAGCTAGTCCGATATCTTCAAGTTTTCCATAAGCAATTGATAAATATTTATATATCTGTATTAAATCAGAATTTAAAAAAATTATCTTTTTTAATAGTTTTATAGCTTCTTCTATATTCGATTTATCATTTGAATATATCAAATTGTTTGCGTATGACATTTCTATTATATATAAAGTCGATATTCCTTTTAAATCTGAAATTGCTTGCCTGTATAATTCTATTGCTGAATTATAATCTCCTTTATTTGATAAAATTTCTGCTTTTGCTTCCAATATATATCCTTTTTTTAAATTTGGATATTTATCTAAATAATTTTCTAAAATATAGTCTATGTTTTTAATTCCTTCGTCATAATTTTTTGCAACCATATTTGATAATGCTAATGCATAATAATAATACGGTGTATCAATTTCATTTAAAGATGAATAAATTGCTTTAACTGTTTTTATATCATTTAAAAATCCTATTATTTTTGCTCTTACCATTTTATATGATAATTGAATATTATCTGGGAGTTTTTTTAATGTGTTTTTATCAATTTCTTTTAATTTTGATTCTACTTCTGCAAGTCTGTCTGATGTTTTAGGATGGTCTAATTGCCAATCATTTAATGATTCATATAAAACATCTTGCTTTGATAATTCTTTTAAAAACTCCACATATTCTGTTAATGATATTTTATGTTTTAAAAAAGAATCTATTACAAATTGGTCTGCAAGAGATTCTTCTGACCTTGTATATTGTATTAAATTTTTTGATGTTAAATCTAACATAAAAGATGGAACTGCTGCTAATGCTCCAATACTATCTGGTGTCGTCGCAGATTGAGCACTTGCAATTACTAATGCTCCAATTCCTAATGCTGCTCCTGCAAGACTTGCTAATGCACTATCATCTAATCTTGCTTGTAATCTTGTAAGGTGATTTTGTGTGATGTGTCCCATTTCGTGAGTTAATACAGCTAATAAAGATTCTGGATTGTTGGATTTTGTAAATATTCCTGTGTTTATAAAAATTCTATTTTTTGTTGTTGCTGCTGCATTAATCGTATTGTTTATGATTACGTATAATTTTAAATCTTCAAGCGATATATCTGTTGTTATTATTGATGATAAATCTGCTAAAAATTGAGATGTTTCAGCATCTGCAATAACTTGATTTTCTAATGTCTTTGAATATGAAAAAGCAAAAGAAGTATTCCATATATACAATATTATAAATATTAAAGTAAATGTAATACTTCTTTTCATTATATCATTTATTGATTACCAAAATAACCAACCTTTTTTCTTTTTATTATTTTGTTGTTGTGGCCTTTTTGAATTAAAACCTTTTATTAAATCTTTATTTGCTTGCTTTTTAGGATCTGTAAATCTTTTTGTATTAACAGGATTTTTTTCACGTAGATATCCTGTTAAATCTTTGTTTAAAGACATTCTTTCAATTGTATATACACTTTCGTTTAATAATCCATCATCTCCGTTGATTATTATGCTTGTATTATATCTTCTTTCTAGTGAAGAAATATCATCACGTTTTTGATTTAATAAATACAAAGCTACATCTGATGGAGTTGATATAAATAATCTTTCAGAATGTCTGTATATTAATTCTTCTTCCACTTTACGCAAGATTCTTACAGAAGCTGTTTGAACATTTGGAACAATTCCTGTTCCTGCACAATGTGGACATTGTCTGTATCCTACTTCTAAAAAGCTTGGTTTCAATCTTTGTCTTGATAAAATCATCAATCCGAATGAGTTTAATTTGCTCATTTGAACTTTTGACCTATCTTTTCTTAAAACTTCACGCATCTTTTGTTCAACAGCAAAATTATTAGCTGGATTCATCATATCAATAAAATCAATTACAACCAATCCTGCCATATCACGTAAGCGTAATTGTCTTGCAACTACTTCAACGGCTTCTAAATTTGTTTTTAATGCTGTTTCTTCTATATCTCTTTCTTTTGTTGCTTTACCTGAATTTACATCAATTGCTACCAATGCTTCTGTTTGATTTAAAACTAAATATCCCCCAGATGGTAAAACAACATTTGATGAGTATATATCTTCAAGTTGACGTTCAACATTTTTATCTAAAAATAATAAAGCTTCACCTTCGTGTTTTTTTATTTTTTTGTTGTTTACGCCAATTTCTTTTGCAAAGTTTGTCGCTTTTTCAAATCCATAATCTCCATCAATAATGACTTCATCAATTGCGTCAGTCATCATATCACGAATTACTTTTTTTATTAAATCATATTCTTCGTATATTAATGCCGGAGCATTTGATACAACTGTTTTTTCTCTGATATCATTCCATAATGAAATCATATAGTCGTAGTCTTTTTTAAGCTCTTTTTTTGTCTTATCAACACCAGCAGTTCTTACAATTAATGTTTGTCCTAATGGAATATCTAGTGTTTTTAAAATATCTTTTAATCTACGGCGTTCTTGGCGATAAGCAATTTTTCTTGAAATACCAAAACGCATTCTTTTACCAGAGTTAGGCATTAAAACACAAAAACGTCCTGCAAGTGATAAATAAGAAGTTAATGCAGCTCCTTTATTACCTCTTTCTTCTTTTTCAACTTGAACTAATATTAACTGATTTGGTTTTATAACCTCTTGAATTTTGTATTCACTTAATAAGCTTTTTCTTAATTCATCAAAAGATAATTCCCCTTTTTCATCATCTTCTGAAAATGTTTCAATTGTATTATCTTCGTGTCTTATTTTATTTCTGTGATAAGAATATGAGTTCTTATTATCATATTGATTTTGTTGTTGTGCTTCTTCTGCAGGTGATACTTGGATATCATCTTCTTCTGGTTCATCATAATCATATTCATCAGAATGCAATGCCTTTAATAAAGCTTCTTTATCTTTTGTAGGAATTTGATAATAATCAGGATGAATTTCTGAAAATGGTAAAAATCCGTGCTTTAAACCACCGTAATCAACAAAGGCTGCTTGTAATGATGGTTCTACTCTTATAACTTTTGCAAGATATATATTTCCTTTGTTTTGTGTTTTTGTTGTTGCTTCTACTTCAAAATCTTCTAATACTCCATTCTCCATTAAGGCAACTCTTGTTTCTTCAACATTTGTTGCATCAATTAGAAGTTCTTTTCTGTTTTCTGTTTCTGTATTTTGATTTTGTTGTATATTATTATCTTTTCTATGTTTTTGAAAAGAAGAGTTTTGTTTTCTCTGTCTTTGATTTTTGTTTGCCATTTTGTATTTTCCTTTCCATATTCATATTTTTATTTATTACGTATAATAAACTTAATTTTCTTTTCCATAACAAAGTATTTGTAAAATTTAAAAAATTTTTTAAAACAATATCAGTTTTAATTTTTAATACATTAATAGTTTTATTTAATATGATAACTTTATATTTATATCTGCTTTTTATTTTCAATTGTAAGCCTGTTATCAATACAATTAATTGTTTTATAAAATTTATCATTTGTTTTTATTAAATACCTATTTGTTAATTTCTGATTAAATATTATATAATTGTGAAGAAAAAAACAAGTATATAAAAGTCTTTGATTTTCAATGTTATTTTTGTTAATTGTATTAACCCTTAATTAAAAAATTTATTTTATTGTATCTTTTTTAATTATTTTATAACTTATATCTGTTTTAATAAAAATCTGTATTTTTTTATTAAAATGATGTAAAATATTACCTAGTTAGTATTATGGCAAAAAAAGAATTTTTTCTGAAAAAATATAATTTTATTTCTGCATTTTTGCTTATTTGCTTTATGCATATTTGCTTTGCAAGTTTTTCTTATGCTCAAAATAGGGCTGTTGAAATAAGAACTGGAAAACAATCAGATGATGTTTACAGAGTTGTTGTTGAAGTTAACAACAAAGTTAATTGGAAGCATTTTATTTTGAAAAGTCCTGATAGATTAGTAATTGATATTCCTAATACTAATGTTTCTTCTATTAGAAATAAAACTCAAAAAATGCCTGGTATTAAAGAAATAAGAATGGGCAATTTTGAAAATACTACTGCTAGGTTTGTTTTTGAATTAACTGGACAAGCTAATGTTGTTAAAACTTTATTTTTACCTACTACTGGGACAAATAATTGGAGAATTGTTATAGATTTTTCAATAGATGGTAATAAGTCATCTTCTTATCAAGAAAATCAAAATAATTATACTGCTAATAATAATGAAAATGAAAGAACTGTTCAAATTTCTGCTCCTTTAAGAAGGGATAAATTTATTGTTGTTATTGACCCTGGACACGGAGGAAAAGACCCGGGAGCAATCGGTATTAGTGGTATTCAAGAAAAAACTATTGTTTTGGAAGCTGGTAAATTATTACGTAATAAACTATTAAAAGATAAAAGATTTAAAGTTATTATGACTCGTGATACTGATGTATTTGTTACTTTGCAAAGAAGGGCTCAAATAGGTGAAGAAAATAATGCTGATTTATTTATATCTATTCACGCAGATAGCCACCCTCAACCATCAACTATGGGATTATCAGTTTATACTTTGTCTGATAAAGCTACTGACGCAGAAGCTCAAAAACTTGCTAATAAAGAAAATGCTGCTGATTTGATTGGAGTTGATGATTTGAAAGGTTATGCTAAACCAGTTATAAGCATTCTTTCTGATGTTGCTCAAAGTTTAGTTAAAGAAGCTTCTGTTTTATTCGGCGATGCTTTAGTTAAAGAAATTAATAAAACAAACAGAATTAAATCTTTACCAAATAGACCTTTAAGAGAAGCTCCATTCTATGTTTTAAAATCTTCTGTTCCTTCTGCATTGGTTGAATTAGGTTATTTATCTAATAAGACTGAAGAATCTTTATTAAGAACAAATGATTATAGAGATGATTTAGCAGATGCTATGTATAAAGCCATTGTAAAAACTCTTGAATAAAATCTTATGTTAATTTTTTAATAATTAAATGAATCACCTAGATAATATTTTCTGACACCTTCGTGGCCTATGATGTGTTTTTTATCACCTTCTGTTAAAATAACACCATCGTGAAGAACATAAGACCTGTCAACTATATCCAAAGTTTCTCTTACATTATGGTCTGTAATTAAAACACCTAATCCTTTATCCTTTAAATGAGATACTAAATCTCGTATATCATTTACTGCGATTGGGTCTACACCTGCAAAAGGTTCATCAAACAATACGAATTTTGGATTAGCTGCAAGTGATCTTGCAATTTCTAATCTTCTTCTTTCTCCACCTGATAAGGCTACTGATGGAGATTTTCTTAAATGCTCAATTGAAAATTCTTTTAATAATTCTTCTAATCTGTGCATTCTTTTATCTTTGTTTTTTTCAACAACTTCTAATACAGCCATAATATTATTTTCAACA
>CASDRH010000018.1 GCA_949283075.1 uncultured Pseudomonadota bacterium
AAGAACGAAGGATTTATAACAGATTATTCTGTTGAAGAAGTTCGCAAAGGTGTAAATGAAATCACTATTGTTTTAAAATATTACAAAGGCGAAAACGTAATAAAGAAAATTGAACGCGTATCAACACCAGGACGTCGTGTTTATGCAAAAAAAGATGAAATTCCAAGTGTATATAATGGTCTTGGTATTTCTATAATATCAACACCAATGGGAGTTATGTCAAATGACCAAGCTCGTGAAAAAAATGTTGGTGGAGAAATAATTTGTAAAGTATTCTAGTAAACAAAAGTAGAAGGTAATAAAAATGTCAAAAATTGGAAAAATACCAGTAAAAATACCAGAAGGCGTTACAGTTTCAATTAACGGTGATGTTATAAATGTAAAAGGAAAATTGGGTGAATTATCATACCAATATAAACCATCATCTGTTGAAGTAAAAATTGCTGATAATCAAGTATCTGTAAATTGCATAAAAGATGATTATGAATCATCAGCATTGTGGGGAACAACAAGAGCTCACATTAACAATATGATACACGGAGTCTCTGTTGGTTGGACAAAAGAATTAGAATTAAAAGGTGTTGGTTATAAAGTATCAATGAAAGGAACAGACCTTTTATTAAACTTAGGTTTTTCTCATGATGTTATTCATGTAATACCAGCAGGAGTAAAAGCTGAAACTCCATCAGCAACAGAAATTAAACTAACAAGTATTGATAAACAAAAAGTAGGTCAAGTAGCATCTGATATTCGTAATTATAGACGCCCAGAACCATATAAAGGTAAAGGTATCAGATATAAAGGCGAATATGTACGTAGACTTGAAGGTAAGAAAAAATAATAATATAATAAGGAATAAAAATGAAAAACTTCTCTGCAATTTTATATATAAAAAGGACTTTGAAGAACAGATTCAATTTGAAATCAAAGAATGTGTCAAAACGTCCTCGTTTATCAGTTTTCAAATCAGGCCGTCATATATATGCTCAAGTTATAGATGATGTTGCAGGAAAAACAATAGCATCATTCTCAACATTAAACAAATCTTTAAAAACAAAGAAGACTTGGGGAATGGAAGGGGCTGTTGAAGTTGGAACAGAAATTGCTAAATTAGCGATTAAAGCAGGAGTAAAAGATGTTGTTTTAGATCGCGGTGGATATCCATATCACGGAAAAATAAAAGCATTTGCAGATGCAGCAAGAGAAGCTGGATTAAATTTTTAAAAATAACAACAAATTAGGACTAAAAAATGGCAAGAAACGTAGTTAAAAAAGAAAAAAATGATTTAGTAGAAAGATTAGTTTTTATCAACAGAGTTACAAAAGTTGTAAAAGGTGGTAAAAATATGTCTTTTGCAGCTATTATTGTTGTAGGTGATCAAAATGGTCATATTGGATTTGGTAATGGAAAAGCAAGAGAAGTTCCAGATGCAGTTCGTAAAGCAAGCGAAGATGCAAGAAAGAATATGATAAAAGTTCCTATGAAAGAAGGACGTACATTACATCATGATATTACAGCAAAATTCGGAGCAGGTAAAGTTGTTCTAAGAAGTGCTAAATCAGGAACAGGAATTATTGCTGGTGGTCCAATGCGTGCAGTATTTGAAGTTTTAGGAATCAAAGATGTTGTTGCAAAATCATTAGGATCAGTAAATCCTCATAATATGATTAGAGCAACATTTGAAGCTTTTCGTCAAATGGCAACTCCAAAATCAGTTGCAGTGCGTCGTGGTAAAACAATTTCAGAAGTTACAGCATCACGTAACGCAGTTGAAATAACAAAAGAAAACGTTTAATAAAAACAAAAAGGTACAAAAATGGCAGACAAAATGATAAAAGTTACACAAATAAAAAGTCACCATGGTCGTATTGAAAACCAAAAAGCTAACTTAATAGGTTTAGGCTTAGGTCGTCGTATTGGTTGTGAGAAGATTTTAAAAGATACTCCAGAAGTACGTGGAATGATCAGAAAAGTTAACCATCTAATCAAAGTAGAAGAGGTAAAATAATGCAATTAAATCAATTAGCTGGTAAAAAAGGTTCAGCTGTAAAATTCAAAAGAATTGGTCGTGGTATTGGGTCTGATAAAGGAAAGACTTGTGGCCGTGGAACAAAAGGACAAAAAGCAAGAACTGGTGTTGCATTAAATGGCTTTGCAGGAGGTCAAATGCCAATTTATCGTAGACACGGAAAAATTGGTTTTAATAATAAAATTTTCAAGAAATTCTTTTCTGTTATTAATTTAGGTTGTTTACAACAAGCAATTGATGAAAAAAAGATTTCAGAAAAAGGAATTACATTAGAAAAGTTAGTTGAAGCTAATGTTTTAAAGATTACTCCTCAACATAATTCAGGATTAAAAGTATTAGCATCAGGTGAAATAAAATCAGCAATTGATATTACAGTAGAAGCTATATCAGAAACAGCAAAATCAATGATTGAAAAAGCTGGTGGTAAAGTTTCTATTAAAGAATGCAAAAAGAATACAGATGAAGCAGGAAGATTTGCAAAAAAGGAAACAAAATCAGCAGGTCGTCCAAAAAAATCATCAAAAAAAGAAGATTAATAAATTATTAAAAATGGATAGGATAAATGGCTAGCATAGAAGAAAAAATTGCATCATCTATATCTTGGAGTGATTTAACAAAGTCTTCTGCTTTAAAGCAAAGAATCTTATTTACAATTTTTATTTTAATAATATATAGATTAGGTTCATTTATACCTTTACCAGGAATTAATGCAACAGTAGTTGCAGATATGTTCTCTTCATTTGGTAAAGGTTTAATGGATATGTTTAATGTTTTTACAGGTGGTTCTTTAAGCAGAATGACTATATTTGCATTAAACATTATACCTTATATTTCAGCTTCAATTATAATGTCTTTGATGACATCAATATCTCCAGCTTTAATGCAGTTGAAAAAAGAAGGAGAATCAGGAAGACAAAAAATAAATCAATATACAAGATACTTAACAGTTTTGATTTGTGGAGTAGAAGCTTTTGGTTTAGCTTCATATGTTCAATCAATACCAAACGCTGTTATTGATCCAGGTTTTGCATTTACATTTACTACAATTGTTACACTAATTGCAGGGACAATGTTAGTAATGTGGATGGGAGAACAAATAACAAAAAGAGGAATTGGAAATGGAAGCTCAATGATAATTTTTGTTGGAATAGTATCTTCATTACCTATTTCTGTGATGCAAATATTAGAAATGGGTAAAATAGGACAATTAAGCTTAATTGTTATTCTATCAATTGTAGCATTTACATTAATTTCAATATTTTGTGTTATATTTTTTGATACAGCACAACGCAGAGTTTTAATACATTATCCAAACCGTGGAGGTCAATTTGGTAATCAAAGCACATCATCATATTTACCTTTAAAATTGAACTCAGCTGGAGTTATACCACCAATATTTGCATTTACTATAATTGCAATTCCAACAACAATATTGACATTTGTATCAAGAGCAGGTGGAGAAGGAAGATTCTTACAAACAATTGCTACATATATGCGTGAAGATAGCCCTGTATATTTGGTAGTATTATCTGCGTTAATAGTATTCTTTACATTTTTCTATACAGCAGTACAATTTAATACAGAAGAAACTGCTGAAAATTTAAAGAATTATGGAGCTTTTATTCCAGGAGTAAGACCTGGTTCAGCAACAGCAGCTCATTTAGACTATATTTTGACAAGAATTACATTATTAGGAGCATTATTCTTAATTGCTATTACAATCATACCAATTTTAGCAAAGAATAATTTAGGATTTCCATTTTTAGCAGGAACATCATTATTAATTGTATGTAATGTTGTTATAGAAACAATTTCACAAATTCAATCTTATTTGATAACAAATAAGTATGAAAATTTAATTAACAAAAAGGGTGGAGCGAATGGACCAGTGGTAAAACATCGCTTTGTCCGCCGTTAATTTAAAAATATTTTTAAGATTATGAATAAAATCATTGACTTATAAGCAAAAGGGTTTTAGGATATCTTAATCTTATGCGGTTAGCAATGATATTGATTAGATTTAAATTAATTTAATTAGTGTAGTTAACAAAGGAATTTTATATGGCTCGAATAGCAGGGGTAAATATCCCAACAGACAAACATTTAAATATTGCTTTAACATATATATATGGCATTGGTCGTACAACTGCTGCAAAGATTTGTAAGGATTTAAAAATGGATCCAACAAGAAAAGCAGCAACATTGGACGATGATGAAATATTCAAAATTCGTGAATATATTGATGCGAACCTTGTTGTTGAAGGTGATAAAAGACGCGAAGTATCAATGAATATAAAAAGATTACAAGATCTTCGTTGTTATAGAGGCATCAGACACCAAAAGAAACTTCCAGTTCGTGGACAAAGAACACAAAGCAATGCTAGAACAAGAAAAGGAAAAGCAATTGCAATTGCTGGAAAAGTAAAAGTAACAAAATAGTTAATTATTTAAGGACGCTTTAAAATGGCAGAAAAAAAAGAATTAAAAAAAAGTAAACGTAAAGTAAAAAAGAATATAACAAACGGTATTGCACATGTTTTAGCAACATTTAACAATACAAGAATAACAATCACAGATTTACAAGGAAACGTAATTGCTTGGTCAACATCAGGAGCAAATAGCTTTAAAGGAGCAAAGAAATCAACTCCTTGGGCAGCTCAAGTTACAGCAGAAAATGCAGGCCGTAAAGCAATTGAACACGGATTAAAGTTTATAGATATTAAAATGTCAGGACCTGGTGGCGGAAGAGAATCTGCTGTTAGAGCATTGGCAGGCTTGGGGCTTCAAGTTGGAAATATCACAGATATAACAAAAGTTCCTCATAACGGTTGCAGACCAAAGAAACAACGTAGACAATAATTTTTGTATTCTTTGGATTAAAAGAATTTTAAAATGGACGAGATAACAAAAGGAGTTAACAGTGATACAAAATAATTGGACAAGCCTAATAAAACCGGAAAAGATAATCGTAAAGAAAGATGAAGTAAATCCTAATGTTGCTCAATTAATTGCAGAACCATTAGAAAGAGGTTATGGTATAACAATTGGAACAGCATTAAGAAGAATACTATTATCTTCATTACAAGGATGTGCAATCACAGCAATCAAAATTGATGGAGTTTTACATGAATTTTCATCTGTTCAAGGAATGAAAGAAGATGTAGTAGAATTAATCCTAAATTTAAAGCAAATAGTTTTGAAAACATCAAGCGAAGGCCAAAAGAAAATGAAATTATCAGTAAAAGGGCCAGCAGTTGTAAAAGCTAGTATGATTGAAACAGGACATGATGTAGAAATCATAAATAAAGATTTTGTAATATGTAATTTAGATGGAACAGCAAATTTAGAAATGGAAATATTTGTTGGAACTGGTCGTGGATATAAACCAGCAGAAGAAAATAAACCATCTCAAGATGTTGTTGGATTAATTCCTATTGACTCAATTTTCTCACCAGTTGTAAACGTAGCATTTGCAGTAGAAACAGCTCGTGTTGGAAATAAAACAGACTATGATAAATTAATCTTAACAGTAAAAACAAATGGTGCAGTTGCTCCAGATGATGCAGTTGCATACGCTTCAAGAATATTAATTGATCAAGTAGGATTGTTTGTAAACTTCGAAGATCCAGAAGAAGTTAAAAAAGCAGAAGTAAAAGAAACATTACCATTTGACCCTGTATTGTTGAAAAAAGTAAATGAATTAGAATTATCTGTACGTGCAGATAACTGCTTAAAGAATGATAATATCATTTATATCGGCGATTTAGTTCAAAAGACAGAAGCAGAAATGTTAGTAACACCAAACTTTGGTCGTAAATCTTTGAACGAAATCAAAGAACAACTTGCAACAATGGGATTATCATTTGGTATGAAAATAGAAAATTGGCCACCTGAAAATATTGAAGAATTGGCTAAAAAATATGAAGATCCATATGCATAAATAAATTGAAAAAGGTAAAAATATGAGACATCAAGTAGCAAAAAGAAAATTAAATAGGACAACAGCTCACAGACTTTCAATGTTTGAAAATATGTCAGTATCATTGATAGAACACGAGCAAATAAAAACAACTTTACCAAAAGCTAAAGAATTAAGATCTTTTGTTGAAAAGTTAATTACTTTTGGTAAAAAAGGTGATTTAAATTCTCGTCGTATTGCGTTTGCAAAACTCCGTGATGAAGAAGCTGTAAAAAAATTGTTTGATGTTCTTGCATCAAGATATAAAACAAGAAATGGCGGTTATACTCGTGTATTAAAAGCAGGATTCCGCTATGGCGATAATTCTCCAATGGCTATTATAGAACTTGTTGACCGTGATATAACAGCAAAAGGGAAAAAACAATTAGAAATTTTGAATGCTCAAAAAGCAAAATCAGAAAATAAAGAAACAGAAAATGTAAAAGAAGTTTCTGATAAAGCTAAAAATGCAAAGAAATCTGCTAAATCTGAAAAATCAGAAGATGCTGCAAAATAAATAATAAATAGACCTTTGAATATTTTTTTGATATAATTCAATAAAATAAACAAAGGTTTTTTTATGCATTTTTTTATAAATAAAATTTCATTTATTGTTATTTTAGCATTTATAATTAATGCTATTCCTTTTAATAATTCATTCGCAAGAGTACAGGATACTTTATACAAAGTAAGACGTAGTAAAGAAGAAGAAAAAAAAAGGCAAGAAGAAGAGCGTAAAAAAGAATTACAAAAAAAATGGGAAGATTATAACACTTCGTCATCAACAGAAAAACTTATCACGGATATAAAAAGATATGGAACACAATTGGGAAGTGAAAAATATGAAATAGAAAAACAAATAGACCCAATTGAAGCTGAAAAGAAAGTAAAAGAAAAAGAAAAGCCAAAAAAAGAATCAAAAAACAGATTTTATATTGCTGGACAATTTGGATTTATTCCTTCAACAACAAAAGATATTACAGAAAAACAATATAGCGGAGCAGAGCTTCCACAAATGCCAAACGGAGCAGAAAGACCAGCTCCTGATACAGGTTTGCCGTTACCATTTGAACCAGGAATGAATTTTTTACCAGATGGACGAAGAACAGGTTTATATTCAGTTATGAGACCTGATAATCTTGAAGTTTTATATCAATTCTCAGTTGGTATCAGAACATACGATATTTTACGTTTAGAATTTATGTATGCTCTTTCAAACAGCAGAAGATTTAGTGAAATAGGAACAAACGCTTCAATTGCTAGCTCTTATTTTCAAAATATAAATGCGGCTACACGACATACAAATTTAGATTTTAGCCAACAAATGATGATGATAAATGCATTCGTAGATTTTAAATTTAATAGATTTTGGGTGTATGTTGGAGCAGGTATAGGGGCAGTTGAAAATTCATTAAATCATTTTTCAGTATCAGCATCAGAAACAAAAGGCTTTTATGATTATTCATTGATAAATATAACAATAGGAAAATCTGGTTATGAGTTTGCGTCATTATTTACAGCAGGAACATATTTTGAAGTAGCAAAAGACCATTTTATAGACTTTAATTTCAAAATGATAAATTCTGGAAATATATCAACATCAAGAGATTATAAATTCATACAACAAAATAATATAAATGGACAAAGAATAGAAACACTCACATCATTAAATGAACTCAATTATGAAATAACAAACTATGTAATCAGCTTAGGTTATAGAGTAGAGTTTTAATCAAAACCGCATATATTATATCAAATTTATTTTCAAAAGTATACAAAACAAATAAATTGACAACTTTTTCAGCTTAATTATATAATGTAAAAGAAAGGGGAAAAAATGACAAACCTTTCATATAATTTAAACAAAATACAAAAAAACTCTCAATTAAATAATCAATCATATTATAATTTTAAAGACGTGATATATGGAGATATAAAAATCCCAGATTATATAAATAATTTGATGCAAACAAAAGAATTTAAAAGACTAAAAAATATAAGACAACTCGGATTTTGCTATATTGATAACGATAACCTATCAAATTACAGCAGATTTATACATTCTGTTGGATCATCATATTTATCTGGACAAATGATAAATCAAATAAACTCATTTCTGATAAAAAATAACAAAGAAACTATACCAGAAAGAAAATCAGAAATGATACAAACAGCTATGTTATTACATGACATAGGACACGGCCCATTTTCACATTCTTCAGAAGAAGTTTTTAAATACTCACACGAGTTAAGAACAAGAGATATCTTAACAGGTGAAACAGAAGTAAATGAAGAGTTAAAAAGCAAATGGAGCAAAGAAGAAATAAAACAAATTATATATATAATTACAAAATTACCTGAATTAAAAGATTATTCAGATAAATATACACCAATGTTAAAAAGCGTTGCTTGCGGACAAGTTGCAGCCGACCGTATGGATTGGTTTTTCAGAGATGCTTATTTTGCAAATATGAAAACAGATGTTGATAAAAATAAAATAATTAAAGCTTTTGAAGTATTCCAAAATGAAAATAAAGAATACGAATTATCATTGAATAAATCAGCAGTCCCAGAAATTGAAAAAATGCTTACAGAAAGGTATCAAAGATTTAAGGAATTTTACTATTCAGATACGTCGAATTTATCCAATAAAATATGGCTAAATTTCATAAAAAGATTTAAAAATAATGCAATAAATATTTTATCAGACAATTACACTAGCGAATTGTCTGATACTTTTATAAAGGCTACAATATCACCAGAGAAAATTACATTAGATGAATTTTTATCAATAGATGATAATACTTTTATAGATAGTTTTAATAAAATATCAAAGCATTCAGAAGATAAAGTTTTAAAGGAATTATCAAAACCTTTTAATAAAGAAAAATTCATAAATATAGAAACAAATGATGATGAAATGGTAAAAAGTATTCTAGGAGAATTATTCAATACAAATTTATCAGAAACATATTCATTGTTTAAAAGTGAATATTCAACACCTTTGTATAAGAAGAAAGATGAAATAAAAATAAATGATAACGGAAAAATAAAGAACTTTTCAGAAATTACTAAAATAGATATAAATAAACGATTAAATATAAATTATATTTCATTTAATAAAGATATTTTAAATGAAGAAATAAAGGAAAAATCAGAAAAAGAATTCATTAGAAATGAAAATATAAATATTAGTAAATATATAAATATTTATGAATTCTCAAAGCAAAAAGAGTAAATTATTTTTTAGTTTTTTTATTTATAAAATCATAAATGCTGGCTCTATCCCAATCAACATTAGTTTTAATAACTTTTGCGGGATTGCCAGCAATTGCAGTATATTCTTCTGTAAATTTTTTTGTAACAACAGATTTGAAACCAATAATAGTATTATTAGGTATACAGGCATTTTTTATAATTGTGCTTCCTGCTCCAATCCAACAATGATTACCAATTGTTAAAACATCAACAGGTTTATTAACAACTTCAAACGTATCTTTATCAAAAACAGTATGAGAATCTGCACAAATTAAAAAAATTCCATAAGAAAACATACAATCCTCACCAATTATACAATTTGACATATCATTTATATCAATTGTAACATCTCCAAATGTAGTATTTTTACCTATTTTACAAAATTGATTTTTGCCACCAGTGCAATTTATACGCATAGCATAGCTTTTAATCTTTGAATCAAAGAAAATATATGATAAATCGCTAGCAGAATAAATTGCAGAGTTTTGAAAAATAATAGGAAAATTTAAAGTTATATTATTATTATTACTAACAAGGCATATTGCACTATTTTTTAGAATAGATATAAAATCATCACTATTTAAATCAGAAAAATATAGATTAATAATATTGTTATTACCTGATATAGATATAAGAAAATTAATGAAGTAAGTTTTTTTAATAGTTTTATTTAAGAAGCCGTCCAAAATATTTTTTGAAAGATAAAAGTAAACAATATTATTACTACCAGATAAATCAAAATTAATTCCTTTAATTTGTTGATAGAATCTTTTTATTTTAAATAATTTACTTTTACCCCCCCCCAATATCAGAAACGAAAATAATTTTATTATTATTTAAATAATTACGAAAAGATCGACGAATATTCCTTTTAATAGATTTAAAAGGAATAAAAAAACAAATTAAGTTAATAAAAAATTTTTGTAATTTTTTTTTCATATAAAATTATATTAATAGAAATATTATTTTTTATCAACAAAATATATCGGATAAATCGGTATTAAAGCTTTATCTTCATCTTTCATATTATTATAAAATTCTTGCCATAATTGGATAAATTTATCTAAATCAACTAATTCTATATGAGGATTAGAATGCTTAAACTCTTTTATAGCGTCAGATGCAAAACCAGCAACAGAAATAAAAACACCAATATCATTATTATTTAAAACACCTTTTAATTCTCTAACTTCTTGAGAGGTTGCTTTAGTATCAGCGCGATGCTTAACTTGTACTTTTATATGCGGAAATATACTTCCAATAGGGTCTTTATAAGCAATTAAATCAATTCCTCCATCTTTGCCTTTTGGGGCAATAAATGGAGTATAATAACCCATACCTCTTAACAAGGCAGCACATAAATCTTGAAACTCATATCCATTAAATTGTTCTAATATAAATTTATAAAATGATTGGTTAGATTTTGCTTGAGCATCATCAATAATAGAAGAATAACTTTGATTTTCAGTTTCTATTATATTTTCAATTTCATTATCAGCTTCAGTTTCAGGTATAGAATTAATATCTAAAATATTTTTTGTATCAGATAATTTATTTTTTTCATACCATTTTTTATAAGCTTGTTGAGTTAAGGTAAAAACCTCATCTTCTCCTTTTTGGATAACATTTTCACCTTCAGGAGTTAAATACCAAATTCCTTTTTCTTTTAAAATATATTCGGCTTTTGTTAAGTCTATAGAATAAAATTGCAAAATTGATTGCCAACGAATATATCCAGTTTTTTCATAAGAGGCCTTTGCCCAATCATCAAGATAAACTTTTGTTTCTATAATTTCAAATAATTTATTAATGGATAACTCTTTATCATTTTCTTTCAAAGCAACTAACGTTGCATAAATTAATTTTTTTGCAAGCTCTTTTGTTCTAGACATAAAACCTCCATAATCAAATTTAACAAAAGAGAGTTTTAATATTATTTTATTTATAAATTAAATCAATAAATATAAAAAAAGCTTAACCATCATTAAAATAAATCAGGTTAAGCTTTATCTTTTTTTAACTTTTAGCTGTCTGTAAAGAAGCCAAGTGATATCTTTTTAAAGTCTGCCAAGAAATATTATTTTCGAGCATAACTCTTGAAAATACCATAAAAATTTCAGCTGCAGGAATACTATCACCATAAGGAAGTAAAAATATATTTTTTATATTTGAATACTTCTTTTTTAATTTTTTTAGCCAGTTTACCATAGTATACTGAGCATCATCAGATGTAATGTTTCCATTATCTTTAATAATTATGAATTCATCTTCTAATTTTAGTTCATCACTTTCTTTTGTTGGAAAAAGTGATATCACAATAGCGTTTTTCAAATCAGTCATTTCAGTCATTAAAAATATCCTCCACTTATCTTATAAAAATGTAATAAAATAATACAGGAAATATATAAATTTTCAAGACATTAAGAGAATTTTTATAAAACTGGCGGAAGAAGAGGGATTCGAACCCCCGTTGGAGTTGCCCCCAAAACGGTTTTCAAGACCGTCGCATTCAACCACTCTGCCATTCTTCCAAGATAAAAGGTTGAAATAACGATTATATGGAGCGGGTAAAGGGGCTCGAACCCTCGACCTCAACCTTGGCAAGGTTGCGCTCTAGCCAACTGAGCTATACCCGCATATAAATCATATTCACATTAACAAATGGACTAACCATTTACGGGGGTATTTTATACATTCGGGTAATTAAAATCAAGTATAAAATAAAAATTTATTGTATTCTTGACTTTAAAATAAAACTAACTATATACAATTCAAGCAATAAAAATAATTAACAAGGAGTGTAATATGCAATTTAAACCATTGTTCAATAATATTTTGGTTCAACGTTTAGATGAAGAAAATAAAACAGCTGGTGGAATAATAATCCCAGATACAGCAAAAGAAAAACCATCAAAAGGAAAAGTAATTGCTGTAGGCGAAGGTGCATTTAACGAAACAGGGAACCGCGTTCCATTACAAGTTGCAGTTGGAGATATAGTAATGTTCTCAAAATGGGGTGGAACAGATATAAAATTAGACTCTGTTGATTATGTAATAATGAAAGATACAGATGTATTAGGTATTTTGAAATAATATTAAAATTATAAAAACGAGAGGTGAATAAAATGTCTGGAAAAATAATTGAATACGGAAATGAAGCTAGAACAAAGATACAAAAAGGTCTAAATAAATTAGCATCAGCAGTAATAACAACATTAGGACCAAAAGGAAGAAATGTTATAATTGATAAAACATTTGGTGCTCCAACAATAACAAAAGATGGAGTAAGTGTTGCAAAAGCAGTAGAATTAACAGATCCAATGGAAAAAATGGGAGCCGAGTTAGTAAAATCAGTTGCTGCTAAAACAGCAGAAGATGCAGGAGACGGAACAACAACAGCAACAGTTTTAGCATCATCAATATACAACGAAGGAATCAAACTTGTTCAAGCAGGAATGAATCCAATGGAAATCAAAAAAGGTATTGATAAAGCAACAGATGCAGTTGTTGAATATATAAAAAAGATAGCAAAAAAAATATCAGGTAATTCAGAAATTACACAAGTTGCGACAGTATCAACAAATTCAGATAAAGAATTAGGAGAGATGATAGCAAATGCTTTTGACAAAGTTGGTAATGAAGGAGTTATCACAGTTGAAGAAGCAAAAGGCTTAGAAACATCAGTTGACATAGTTGAAGGAATGCAATTTGACAGAGGATACTTATCACCATACTTTATCACAAACGCTGAAAAGATGGAATGCGTATATGAAAATGCATTGATATTAATCTATGATGGTAAAATTTCAAACCTACAATCAATATTACCGATTTTAGAAGGCGTAGCACAAAGTGGAAAAGCGTTATTAATAATCGCAGATGATATTGATGGAGAAGCACTTGCAACATTAGTTGTTAATAGACTTCGTGGAGGATTAAAAATCGTTGCAGTAAAAGCACCAGGCTTTGGAGATAGAAAAAAAGAAATGATGAAAGATATATCTATTTTAACAGGAGCAGAATTCATATCAGAAGAATTAGGTATGAAATTAGAAAACGCAACTGTTCAAAGCTTAGGTTCTGCAAAGAAGATAATAATAACAAAAGATAACTCTACAATAATTGATGGAGCCGGCGATAAATCAATGCTAGAAGCAAGAGTATCAGAAATCAAAACATCAATTGAAAATGCTACATCAGAATACGACAAAGAAAAATTACAAGAACGTTTAGCAAGACTTGCAGGCGGAGTAGCAATAATAAAAGTTGGTGGTAATTCTGAATTAGAAGTAAAAGAAAAGAAAGACAGAGTAGACGATGCAGTAGCAGCAACTCGTGCAGCAGTTGAAGAAGGTATCGTTGCAGGTGGTGGAATAGCTTTACTTCACGCAACATCAATAATTGATGATATAGAAGTTGAAAATGAAGACCAAAAAGCTGGAGTAATGATTGTTCGCAAAGCATTACAAGCTCCTGTTCGTCAGATTGCTAAAAATGCAGGAAAAGATGACGGAGCAATCATAGGAAAATTATTGGAAAGCTCAAGCCCAACAATTGGATACGATGCAAGTAAGAACTCAGATGCAGAAGCATATGTTGATATGATAAAAGCTGGTATTATCGACCCTGCAAAAGTTGTTCGTTGTGCATTACAAAATGCAAGCTCTGTTTCAGGATTGCTATTAACAACAGAAGCAATGATTGCAGAAAATCCTGAAAAAGATAATAACGATAAAATGAACACTATGGGTGGTATGGGCGGAATGGGTATGATGTAATACCAAAGCACATACAAAAAATAAAATCGGTTGAATAAATCAGCCGATTTTTTTATAAAATAATATTTAAAATTAAAAAAAATTGTGCTACATATCTAAATATGACAGAAGCGGTAAATGATAAAATAGATATTATAAAATTATACGATGGATACAGAAAAAGCTCTGAACCAAGCGATGTTCAACGTATTGCATCAAATCCAAAATATTCTGTATGGTTAAATGCTTCCGCTGGAACAGGAAAAACAAAAGTTTTAAGAGATAGAGTTGTAAAATTATTATTAGAAGGAAACGAAATATCAACAATTTTATGTATAACATTTACAAATGCTGGTGCTGCAGAAATGCAAACAAGAATAATGCAGTTATTACAAAAATGGGCATTAGCACAAGATGAAGAGTTAATCGAAGATTTAACAGAATTATACGGAGAAGAATTTACAAATAAATCAAATGCAGAAAAAGAAAAGTATCTAAAACAAGCAAGAAATTTATTCGCAAAAATTTTAGATTCTCCATATGGACTAAGAATAGAAACCATACACGCTTTTTGTCAGTATGTATTAAAAAAATTCCCAATAGAAGCAGGAGTAAATCCAAATTTTAATATTATTGACGAACGTCAAACAGATATGATTTTGACTACATCTTATAAAGATATTATATCAAACATAAATCTTTACGATATATCAGAAGCATTTTTCATTTTGATGAAGTATAAAACAGAAAGTTCTATATCAGAAATTGTAAATAAGATAGTTTCAGACAGAACAAAATTTAATAAAATGTTTGATAAGTATAAAATAGGTCAAAATTTAACAAAAATAGATTCTGATTTAATAAATATTTTTTCAAAAGTATACGATATAAATATATCAGAAGTAATACAAGACTATGATAAAGATTTACAATATTCAAAAATTTCTGATAAATATCTTGAACAAACAAAAAGTTTAATATTAAAAAACAAAGATAGACTAGTTAATTTATGTGACGAGATAATATCAAAACTACCAGTAAAAGAAGATAAAAAACAAAAATCACTTAAATATAGTATAGAATTAAAAAATTTATTAAATTCACCAACATTTTTAAATACTAAATCAGATTTATTCAAGTATTGTTCATATTTCTTATCATCATCTGATATAACAGACAATAATACAGGAGAAAGCTATAGCGAATTTAACCCAAATCCAGCAAAGATTTTAACAAAAACTTGCAAAAAAGAAGCAAAGATAGACGACAGTTATGATTCATTTTTACAAATTGTGTCAGATGAAGCTTTCAGAATAAAAGAAACAATATCAAAATTAATATCAGTAGAATACTCATACGCAGTGTCAAAATTTGCATATTTTATAATTGATAAATACGAAAAAGAAAAATCAAAATTATCATTGCTAGATTATGATGATTTAATAGAAAAAACAGTAAATTTATTATCAAAAAATGAACATTATTCAGATTGGGTTTTATATAAACTTGATGGAGGAATAAAGCATATTTTAGTTGATGAAGCTCAAGACACATCACGAGAACAATGGGAAATTGTAGATAAACTAACAGATGGATTTTTCTATACAGGATTATCAGAAAAAGATTTAAAAACAATATTTGTTGTAGGAGATAGAAAACAATCAATATATTCATTTCAAGGAGCAAATATAGATTTATTCGAAGAGTATCACAAAAAATTCGAAGACAAAGTAATAAATTATGGATTTGATTTTAAGAATGTAACATTAGACACTTCATTCAGGACATCTCTTCCAGTAATAACATTAGTAAACCAAATGCTATTAAACAGGGAAATGTCAAAAGGAATTACACTACCAAAAGAAGAAACAAAAGACTTCATCCATAAATCATATAATCACGACAGACCTGGCATAGTTGAAATATGGCCAATTGTAAAAGATAAAACAGAAGATAAAAACTTTAATTACTGGACAAAAGAAAGAGTAATATATGAATCGCTATCATCAAAAGCTCGACTAGCAAAATTGATAAGTAAAAAAATAAAGTCTTTAATAGACAATGGCACATCTGCTAGCGATATAATGATTCTAATAAAGAAAAGAACTCAAGGTTCAATTTTGTCATATTTAATAAAAGCTCTCACAGAAGAAAAAGTTGAAATTGCTGGAATAGATAAATTAATATTAACAGATAATATAATTATAAATGATTTAATTGCTATTTCACAAATAACAATATCTGATTATGATGATTTAACATTAGCAGGATTATTAAAAAGTCCATTTTTTGGATTAGATGAAGAGAAGTTGTTTGATATATGCTATAACAGAGGAAATAAAACAGTTTTCCAAGTAATACAATCAAAATATCCAGAAATATATGATTATATACAAACAATAAAAAACTATGCTTCAACCAATCCGACTCCATTTGAATTTTATACATTTATATTGAATAACAACGATAACTGGAAAAAAATCTTTAAAAGAACAGGAATAGAAACAGCGGAAATTATAAACGAGTTTTTATCATTAGCTTTATCATTTGAGCAAACAAATTTACACCAAACAGGATTGATAGGGTTTATAAAATGGATATCTGTTGATGAAGTATCAATAAAAAGAGATATGGAAAAAGTAGAAAATAAAGTAAGAATTATGACAGCTCACGGAGCAAAAGGATTAGAATCAAAAATAATATTCTTACCCGAGACACTATCAAACAATAAAAATAATAGAGGACAAAAAATAATATGGGATGATGAAAATAATATTCCATATATAGCATCATCATTTGAAACAAGTATATATAACTTAAAAAATGTAAAAGAAAAAAAACAATTAGATGATGAAAGTAAAAGATTATTATATGTTGCAATAACAAGAGCAAAAGAACAATTATATGTATGTGGATATGGGAAAAAAAATACTGATACATTTAATATATTGTCAAATAATTGGTATACAATGATATATAATACTATTATTGGAATAAAAGATGCAAATTACAAAATTGAAGAGTTTTCTTCTGATTTATTCAAAGATGTAGAATTAGTTTCTTTATCAAAAGGAAGCGGAAGTAAAGCAAAAATAATAGAAGAAACTGATAAAATAATATCAATATCTTTTGCAGGAAATAAAAAAGATGAAAAAGAAATAAAAAAAGAAAAAGATGATATACAAAATTTTGAATTACCTGAATGGGCAAAAAATATATCTGGTAATTTTGATAAATATAATACAAATAACTTCGTCAGAAAAGTTAAATCAGATAACGTGAATTTTAATAATTCTGTATCAGAACAAGATTATGCTTTAAACTATGGAAAACTTATACATAAAATATTTGAACTTCTTCCGTCAATGTATTCATCTAAAACAACAGATAATTTAAACAATATAATTCAAAAAATATTAAATACAGATAAAACAATACCAGAAGATAAAAAAGAACAAATATTAAATAAATTAAAGGAATTATTATCAAATAATTCAGATATAAAAAACATATTAATTGCAAAAAATTCATTAAATGAATTATCAATATCTACAAAAGATAATAAAGAATATCGTATAGATAAATTGATTATAGATAATGATAATAAAGAAATAAAAATAATAGATTATAAGACAGATTCAAAAGCTCAAAATACAGATAAAGAAATATTAGAAAAATATAAGAAACAATTAAAAACATATAAAGATTTAATAAAATCAATATATAAAGAATATAAAATTTCAACTATGATATTGTGGACACACGATTTTTCAATTTCTGAATTCGATTTATAATGCTGTGAAAATTCAATTTATCACAAAATTCTAATAAAGAATCAAAGTTTATATTACAACAATTACAATGATGAAGCTTTAAAGGTAAATCAATATCTTTTTTCAAAGCTGCAAGCTGTTTTGAAATAAAAGCATTTTCTTTATAATTGCTTAAAACATCACGCCTTTTTTCATTTTTAACAAGATGAAGATTATCATATAAATTTTCTATACAATTAAATTCATTTATTAAATCAGCAGCCCCTTTTGGCCCAATTGAAGGAACGCCAGGAATATTATCAACAGAATCTCCAATTAAAGCTTGGATATCAACAACTTTATCAGGATAAACTCCGAATTTTTCAAAAACTTGTTGTTCTCTAATGATTTTATTTTTTGCTGGGTCAAAGATAAATATATTTTTTTCATCATTAACTAATTGCATTAAATCTTTATCAGAAGAAATAATACGACAAACTCCGCCAATTTCCGCAATATTATTTGCATAACTTGCAATAATATCATCAGCTTCAAAGCCTTCAAGCTGAATAACAGGCAAACCAAAAGCAATAGTAGCTTCTCTTATTAAAGGAAATTGTGGAATAAGGTCAGGTGGAGTTTCAGCTCTATTAGCTTTATAATTATCATATAAATCCATTCTGAAATTCTTTCTAGCAGAGTCAAATACAGGCAATATAACTTCTTGATGATGAACATCTTCTCCGTTTAATTTGTCTTCAATAATGCGAAGCAACATAGAACAGTAGCCATATACAGCATTAACAGGAACTCCATCAGGAGAATTAAGCATTTTCATAGCATAAAAAGCTCTAAAAATAAAACCGCTTGCATCAATTAAAGTAAAAAATAAATCTTTGTTTTGATTATATAAATTATTATCTGCATTATTATTCGCATTATCATCTATCTTGGCATTTTCACAATCCAGCATATCATCTGCGAATAAATCTCCACAAAATAAATCATTTTTCCTTGTATCAGACATATATTGGTTTTATCATATACAATTAAAATAATCAAATTAAAAGAAAGAAAAAGGAAAATAATGACAGAAAGAAATCATAAATCAGAATTGTTATTACCAGCAGGAAACTTAAATAAATTAAAAACGGCTTTTTTATATGGAGCAGATGCAGTATATTGCGGTGTGCCAAGCTTATCATTAAGAGCAAACGCAAAAATGACTTATGAAGAAGTGGAAGAGGGTATAAAGTTTGCTCATAAATTAGGGAAAAAAATATACCTAGCAATGAATTTATATACTCATGATTCAGATATACCAAATTTACCTAATTACTTAAACATATTAACAAATCTAAAACCAGATGGAGTAATTGTAGCAGATGCAGGAGTATTTCAGTATTTAAAAGAGAATGCCCCAGAAATACCATTGTTTATATCAACACAAGCAAATGTATGTTCATCATTAACATTAAAATTCTGGGAACAACAAGGAGCAAAGCTATGTGTTCTTGGAAGAGAAACATCATTTGAAGAAATAAAACACATAAAATCATTAGCATCAAAAGATATGAAAATAGAAATGTTCATACACGGAGCTATGTGTATGAGCTATTCAGGCCGCTGCTTATTATCAAATTTTATGGCTGGGCGTAGTGCTAACCAAGGAAAGTGTGCACAATCTTGCAGATGGAAATATAAGCTGATGGCAAAACCGAAAGAAGAAATCAATAACTATGATTTTGTATTAGAAGAAGATTTCAGAAAAGGTGATTATATGCCAATAGAAGAAGATGAACGCGGTTCATACATAATGAATTCAAAAGATATGTGTTTATTACCTAAACTTGACCAAATTTTAGCAGCAGAAATTGATAGCTTAAAAGTAGAAGGAAGAAATAAAAGTGAATATTATGTTGGAAGTGTTGCAAGAGTTTACCGCAAAGCAATAGATGATTGGTATAAAGACCCAGAACATTGGGACGCATCAAAATATATGCAAGAATTACACACATTGCAAAACAGAGGGTATACATACGGATTTTTTGATGGAGAATTAACAAATCACGCTAATAATTATGATACAACCCGTTCTGATGGAGTATATAGAAATGTAGGATTTGTAAAAAAATATACAGATAAAGGATTGATAATAGAGCTACGAAATAACGTAGAACAAAATGATATAATAGAATTTATGTCTCCATATCAATACGAAGTAATAAAATTGAAATTAGATGAAGTAATAGACGCATCAACTATGGAAAAAGTTGAAAGCGGAAAATTATCCGCTGGACACGAAAAATCAATTTTTGTTCCATCTGATTGGTTTATAAAACAAGGTCTATTAAAAGATGAAGAAGAAGTAAAAAAACTTTTCCCAGAATTAACATTATTAAGAAAATTCAGAACAGAATTAACAGAAGAAGACTTAAAATTTTTTGAAAATCATTCATCATCAGAAGAAGAAATGAAATTAAAAATAACAGATGATATGAAATCAAAAATAAAAAAATAAACAAATAAACAAAATTTAAAATAAATATAATATCTTATTTAATAACTAAACTTATAAAGCTATAAAAAAATCCCTGCTATTAACAGGGATTTTTAATTTCAATATCTCGAATTATTTAAACAAAGACAATATAGCCAATTTGTTTTTGTTAGAAATATAGAATTTATTACAATGTGGACATTGAGAAAATGTGCTTGTAATTTTACCAACTAAACTTTTCAATAAGAACACTGGTATTATAGTAATAGCAATTGCACATAAAACAAATACTAATCTTATATAAACAAAATATTTTTCCATCAAAGGAAGAATAAATTTCAATCCTTGAGTTTTATTTTTCAAGAATTCATTATATATATTGTTTGTATATGCACGTTTTGTAGCAGAAAATAAACCATATCTCTTACCAACAAAGTTTTTATAATTTGCATCAGATAATTTTAAGAAATTTTGAATTTCTTTTTGAGCAACATCATTTATTTCTTTTTTAATCGCTGGTTCAATACCATTCTTTAATTGATTAGTAATATCAGATTTAGCTTTATTCAATTGGTCATTAGCACTAATAACAATCTTTTCGACTTTAGCATTAATTTCATCAACTTGATTTAAAGCATTATCAACTTTACCAGTATCAGCACCAAACTTACCCAATAAACCAGAAACTTTTGAAGCAGTTTCAACAGTTTTATCAATCTTACCAGTTGTTTCAGTAATTTTATCAACTTTAATTTCAGGGATTTTAATGCTATCAGATAACTGTTGAATTTTATCATCTAACTTCAAAGCATTCAAAGCATTATCAACTAATGCTTGGTATTGTTCAGTAACAGTAGTATTTAATTTATCCATACCGAAAACAACAATATAGTTTTTCAAATCATTACTGTGTAAGAATAAAATATAACTTACAGGAATAACAATAAGCAAAATCCATATAATAGAAATAATCAAAGCAATTTTCTTAATTCTGTTATGAGCACTAATAATTTGGTATTCATTACCTTGAGAAGTTTGATATTTATCTTTTTTTGACATAATAAAGTCCTTTCATATATTAAGTTAGTATTACTCATTTATAAAAAATGATATTAATCAATCTTATGTTTATTCAAGAAAACAATCAAGGATAAATTTAATAAAAAATTACTAAAACTAAATAGCCTTAAAGCCGATAGCAATAAGATAATTTTCAACACTTTCACTTCTGCAAGCTTTAGGTTTAAAGTGCTTAACCTTACTAAAACGTTTTTTCATATCAGCAAGTAATTCATTTTCAGCACCGCCCATAAATACTTTTGCAATAAAAACACCATTTTCAGCAAGGTGATTTTTAGCAAATTCATAAGCATTTTCAACCAAAGCAATAGTTCTTAAATGGTCAGCAACCTTAAAACCAGTAGTATTTGCTGCCATATCAGACATAACAATATCAGCTTTATCAGTTCCTTTTATAGATAAAATTTTATTTTTAATAATATTTTGCATTTCATCTGAAATAAAATCTCCACATAAAATATCAGCACCATCAATATCAACAACAGGCAATAAATCAATACCTATGACATTACCTTTACCACATTTATTTACAGCAATTTGACACCAAGAACCAGGAGCAGAGCCTAAATCAACCACAACAGAATTTTTCTTTAATACTTTAAATTTTTCTTCAATTTCCAATAACTTAAAAGCAGATCTGCATCTATACCCAAGCTTATGAGCTTCTTTAACATAAGGGTCGTTAATCTGTCTTTGAATCCATTTCTGAGAAGATGCCTTTAAACCTTTCGCTTTTTTAACACGAACAGCTTTACGATTAGCAAATTCTTTTTTACTTATATTTTTCTGGCGTCCAGTAATATTTTTATTGTTCATAAATTTTTCTCTTTACAAAAATTTAATATATAATACCATTTTACAAAAATGTTTAATAAAAAACAAAATTCATTATATATCAAGCAATTACATATTGCAAATAATCCATAAATTATGTATAATGTAATGAAAGATTTTTAAGGAAAATTGATATGTTTAATTTTATAAAAAAGAATAAAAAACAAATAAACCAAAATAATAATCAAAAGATTAAAACAAATTCTGGTAAAAAACAAAATAAGAAAAACAAAAAAAAGAATAAGAATAATCAAAATTCTGAACAAGTTAAAATCCAGAATAACACAAAGTTTATAAACAAATCACAATTTAATAATTCACTAACAGATAATAAGATATACTTCTGTCCTATTGGTGGTATAGGAAAAATCGGCGGTAATATGTATCTTTATGGATATAAAGGTAAATGGATAATCGTTGACTGTGGTATAGCATTTGCTGACGAAGCAGAATATCCAGGCGTAGATTTATTAATGCCAGATCCAGAATTCATATATTCAATAAAAGATAAAATATTAGGATTATTTTTAACTCATACTCACGAAGACCATTTTGGAGCAATTCCATACATAATTCCAAATCTTCCAAATTGTCCTATATATGGAACACCATTTGCTTTGGGTATGGTAGAAAACAAATTAAGAGATTCAAACGTTGTAATAAATAAAAAAATTACAATGAAAAGAATAGAACCATTTGATAATAAAACAATAAAAATAGGTCCTTTTACAATTGAGTATATAAATATTACGCACTCAATGCCAGAAGCAAATATGTTAGCTTTACATTTTGATGATGGAATAGTCCTTCATACAGGAGATTTTAAATTTGATGACAATCCAATGATTGGGTATAAACCAAATTATAAAGCAATTAAAAATCTTGCAAAACAAAATGTATTAGCAGTTATATCAGATTCAACAAATGCTCTTGAAAAAAATCACAGCTTATCTGAAAAAGAATGCCGAGATGAAATAATTAAAGTTGTAAAAGATATTAAAACAGGAAATATTGTATTTACGTGTTTTGCTACATCAATTGCAGTAATGGAAACAGCATATCTTGCAGCAAAAGCAGCTGGATTAAAAATTGCTATAATCGGACGTTCGATGATAAGAAATTTTGAACTTGCACAAAGTTGCGGATACTTAAAAGATGTAAAGTTCTTATCACAAGAAGAAGCAATGAAAATCTCCGGCCGTAAAATGTATTTAATTACAGGAACACAAGGAGAAAGTCGTTCCGTTATGAATCGTGTTGCAAACGATGCATACGCAGGATTAAAATTAAATAAGGGAGATACGGCAATATTTTCATCATCAATAGTTCCAGGAAATGAAAAAGATGTTTTTGCAGTGTTTAATGAACTATCAAAAATAGGAGTTCATATTATATACAGAGCAAATAACAAATTAATTCACGCTTCTGGCCACGGTTCAGCAGTTGAGCTAGCAGAATTATATAATATGGTAAAACCAAAAGCATTAATACCTATGCACGGTGAAGCTATACACTTACTTGAAAATGAAAGAGTGGGAAGAGATTGTGGAATAAAAAACACTCTAGTAATCGAAAATGGGCAAGTTGTGTCTATATCAAATACAAATAAAGTAATTGAATATATAGGAAATGTGCCAGTTGGTGAAATAGCAGTTGATGGAAACTTACAAGTAAAAACATCAAATAGTGTTTTCAAAGACCGTAAAAAGCTAAATTATAACGGAGTTGCTTTTATATCAGCAGTTATAGATAGAAAAGCTAAATTACAAGATGATACAGAAATAACATTTATAGGAGTTTCTGATAATCCACAAATTCAAGTTTTGAAAAGTGAAATCAAAAAATCAATTCGTGATTCAATTGACAGATTAAGCAAAAAAGAAAAATCTGATAAAACAAGATTAAAAGATGTAATTGAAGCTTGTGCAAGAACACTAATCCGTGATTATACAGACAAAAAAGTTCAATGCACAGTTCATTTAACAATAAAGTAATAAAAAGGAAAAGGGAAAAAAGATGTTAATAGGATTAACTCCAAATATAAATATAATATTATCTGCTATTGAAAAAGTATCAAAATTGCTACAACGTGATTTTGGAGAAATACAACAATTACAAAATTCATATTATGGTTCAGAAAAATTCGCAATAGCTTCAAAGAAAAAAGCAGAAAATATCTTAATAAAAAGTTTAACATCTGCAAAACCTACATTTGGATATTTTACACAAGCTGTAAAACAACAAGGAAAAGATCCAAAATCATATTTTATAATAAACACAATTGATGGATATGAAAATTACAGAAAAGGAATACCATATTTTGCGACAAGCATAACATTTCAAGAAGCAGGACAAATAGTTGCAGGAGTTGTATATAACCCAATTACAGACACAATATATTACGCAGAAAAGGGCGGTGGAGCATTTATGTCAGAAGGAAGGACATCTCGCCGTATGAGATGCGGAAATAAATTAGATTTAAGAAATGCTTATATATTAATATCAGGAAATTTAGATAAAGCGGAAATAAATAATAAACCAAATCAAATGAAAAGGATATTTGATAATATAAACATCGTTCCAAGAATATTTGGGGCAACATCTTTAGATTTAGCAAATTTTGCAGATAATAGAGTTGATGCATTCATAGGATATAATGAGAGCATATTATCAGCTTCAGCTGGATTATTATTAGCAAAAGAATCTGGAGCATTTATGTCTGGTTATAATGTAAAAAATGAAGAGTTAAAAGACGAATTATTTTATACTGATTATTTAATAGTATCAAACCAAAAATTAAAAGCAGAATTAGAAGAATTTATCAAGAAAGCTTAAAAATATCTGACAATAATTATTTGAAAGATTATAAATTTTTTGATACAATTAAAGACATAAAGTTAACATAAAAAGAAATTACAGTAAATTTTGGAGGGAAATTGAAAAAATTTCTTATATATTCTTTCATAGTATCAATATTATTTCTTGCGATGGCAATTGGACATTCTTATTACAAAAGAATGAAAATGAAGCAAGCTCCAAAGCAAGAACAGCAAAGTCAGCAAGTTCAAAGTGCACAGCCTCAAAATGGAGAACTTCCTCCGACTCCTGTTGAAAAAACACAAGAACAAATACAGGCAGAAATAGCAGCAAGAGAACAAAAAGAACGTGAAGAGATAGCAAAATCTATTGAAGATTTGGATAAAAAAATAAAAAAACGTCCAAATGCAGATTTATACAGAAAACGTGGAGAATATAAAATAAGAGCAATCGTTTCAAATAAAGATTTATCATATGCAAAAGATATGACAGAAGATTTAGTGAAAGCAACAGAAGGGGATAATCAAGATTGGAAAACTCCACTATGGATTGCTATGGGATATTCAATACAAGAAAATTATTACCAAGCAATTTTATATTTAAATAAATCAATTGCTATAAAACCATCAGCACAAGCATATATGTCTTTATCAGACATAAAACTAAAAATGGAAAAATATGATGAAGCATTAAAAGCTTTAGATAAATCAGAAGAAATATCAAAATCATCAAACTTTGAACAAGTTGAGATAAATTATGATAATGCAGAAGTCAGAAAATATGCTTATCAAATAACTCCAAGATTATATAGATATAAAAGAAGAAAATTACAAAGGATTCAACAAGCATTAAAAGAAATGGAAAAAAGAAATCAATAAACGAAGTAAATAAACTTCGTTTTTTATTTTGAATTATTATTCTTTTTATAATTTTTAATTTCTTTTAATATCAAATTAACTTTGTCAGTATTCACTGGTAATAATTCAGATTTTTTTAAATTTCCTAATTCAAATATATGATAGCTAATACGAATTAATCTGCTAACTTGTAATCCAAAATAATTCATAATATTTCTAATTTCTCTATTTTTACCTTCTATTAATGATATTTGTATCCAAGTATTTTTTGATGAGTTTTCTTTTTTATTTTCAATTGTTTCTATGCTTTGCACTCCATTATATTTTATACCTTTGATAACAATACCTTTTAAAATTTGCTTTATTTGATAATCTTTTAATTGTCCAGATATACGCACTTTATAAACACGTTTTGCTTTTGATTTTTCAAGATAATTAGCAATAGTTGGATTATTAGTCAAAATTAACAATCCTTCTGAATTAATATCTAATCTTCCAACAGATACCAATCTTCCAAGATTCACATATTTTTCATTTATATCATCAAATACAGTTTTACGATTATTAGGGTCTTTAAATGTAGTTATTAAACCAGCAGGCTTATTATAAAGATAAATAGCTGATAAGACATTGTTATTAATAATTTTCCCATTAATTTTAATAATATCATCATCAGAAACTTTAATAGCAGGATTATTAACAAGTTTGTCATTAACAAATACTTTGTTATCAAAAATTAAAACTTCAGCATCTCTACGCGAGCAATATCCGTATTTAGCAATCTGTTTTGCAAGCCTATTTAATTCTTTATTATTAGTCATATTCATATTTTAATTGCATAATAAAACAAAAATTTATATAAAAAACGTAATATCTATATTAACAATGGTCAATAAATAATGCAAATAAAAGACGATAAAAATATAAAAGTATTAATTTTAACAGATGATAGAATTGGCACAAATAACCAAGCAATCGGTATAGCAAATTTTATAAATAAAGATTATAAAGAACATAAGTTAATATATAATTCACTTATTAAGCTTCCTAATTTTATAAGAGCAATATTTAATTTAGGAATAACAAAGCAAAATAAAACAGATTTACTATTATTATTAAAAACATACAAACCAGATATAGTAATATCAGGTGGAAGACGTCCAGCAGTAATATCAGCTTGGATAAAAAAAGTATCATTAAAGCTGTTTAATAAAGATGTAAAAAATATACAGCTTATGAACCCAAATTTAAATAATTCAAAATTTGATTTAATAGTTTTACCAAAACACGATTTCAAAAATAATAATTACCCAAATAAAAATAATATAGTTTTAACAGATTTTGCTCCGCATAAACTAACATCAGATTTTTTAAATGAACAAAAAATAAAATGGAGTAAGTTTTTTGAAAATTATAATAATAAATTGCTTCATAGACCTTATATATCAGTAATAATAGGAGGAAGCACAAAATCAACTAAATTTACAAACGAAATGGCTTATGATTTAGCAAATAAAATAAATACAATTTCAAAAGATAATAATGCCTCTTTATTAATATCTACATCAAGAAGAACAGGGGATAATCAAACAAAAATAATAAAAGACAATATAACACAGCCAAATTATTTTTATACTCCAACAGATAAGGATGAAAATCCAATATTTGGATTATATTCTTGTGCAGATGCAATAATATTAACATCTGAATCAATATCTATGATATCAGAAGCTTTATCATCAAATATACCAGTTTTTGTTTATGACAATGATAATTTAACCACACAAAAACATAAAAGATTTTTAAAAAACTTAT
This sequence comes from uncultured Pseudomonadota bacterium, assembly GCA_949283075.1. GTDB lineage: Bacteria > Pseudomonadota > Alphaproteobacteria > Rs-D84 > CASDRH01 > CASDRH01. Next base: position 27,659 of record CASDRH010000018.1, read on the forward strand.
ATGATAAAGGATATATAAATAACATAACAGATTTCACATTAACAAAAAAAATAAATAATGAAAAAAAAGCAATCAATTCATCTGAACTGATTGCAAAAGAAATATTAAATCGTTTCTTTTAAATCAATTAAAAGTAAAAAGAGAAGCCGACAGCAACATCAAGTGAATCCATACTGTCAAAAGAAACTTTACCACCACATATTGCAGGATTTACAGGACTACAAACTCCACCATCTACAGCAAAATCAGGAGTGTTAAACATTCTGTAAGATATTTCTCCAAATAAATTTCCACCAGGAATATTGAATGATATACCAGCTAATCCTTTATAATAAGTAGTGCTTGTTTTTGCTTTTGCATCTCTACCTAATGGGTTAGTATTTTTTGCTTCCATATTAGCAAATCCAATACCAACACCAACATAAGGGCGTAATACAAAATCAGCAACATCAAATACAGCATTTGCACCAAACATTTCTGAGTTAATTGCACGTGTATATCCAGCATTATATTCATAATTAAATCTATCAACACGACCTTCTGCTTCTAAACGGAAGAAGTCAGCTTTATAACCCAATCTGAAACCTCCAAAGAAACTTGCATCATCAGCAAAATTTCTTAAACTCATAGTTCTATCGTATTGTTCCATACCAGCAGGCCATTTTTCATTAAATCCTGAAGATAAAGGCATACCTAATAAAATAGAAACATACATACCAGTATTCATTTTAGGAGGATTTTCTTTACTATATTTAGACTTACTTTCTATTGCTTCTTCTTGAGTAATATCTGTTTCTTCAACTTCTTCTTCCTCTATAACTTCTGGTTTAGCTTTTTGTTTATTGCTTTCAACAGGAGCTTCTTCTTCAAATTCTTGTTCATACTCAGGTTCTGGTTGTTGAGCCTTTTTTTCTGCAACATTATCATCAGAAGGCATAGGAGCAGCAACTGGTTTATCAGCCTTCATAGGAGGAGGTTCCGGTGCAGGTCCAGGTGCCATAGGAGGCATAGGTGCAGGAGCAGCTTTTTCTGGAGCATAAGGATTTCTTATATTATTATTTCTTGTTTGAGGTAATTGTCTAGGTTGAGGGCTATCAATTTCATAAACTTCAGATTCAGGGACATTTGTACCTTCAATTTTTGGTTCTGTTTGAATTTCTCTTTTTTCAACATTACTTGAAGAAACTATATATAAAGTCCCTTTTTGCTGTCTTGAGAAAGATTTATCATCTTGTATCTGTTCTGATATAGTTTGATATTTTCCAGTGTTGTTTGTATATTGAGCATTGATATCACTAGAATAAGAAACA
>CASDRH010000019.1 GCA_949283075.1 uncultured Pseudomonadota bacterium
AAAGTGCTACAAGCTGGGTCATCTTCTTGTTCAACAGGTTCGTTATCAACGTTCATTAATTGATTTTCTAATAATTTCTTTTTTATTTCTAAATCTGAAATTTCTTTTTTTAATGCTGTAATTTCATCTGTTGATTCAAGTGTTGCTGCTTCTTGACCAAAAATGTTATATGATAACAAAGACATTGTTATTGCAAACAATATAAATAATGAAATTTTTGATATTGATTTTTTTATGTATTTCATTATCTTCCTATCAATCCCCATTTTTCGCAATTGAGCTGTCCATTGTTCATATTTTTTTCTGTTTGGCTTGTTTTAAAGAAATCTATTCCGGTTACTATTAATCCTGCTGTTCCTCCTGCTGCAAATAATGATGTTGCAGTAGTTCCTACAATCATTGATTTTGATTTTTCATCTAATTCTGAGTTTTCATCTGTTAGTTTTGTAAGTTGTGCATTCTTTGATGCTAAGTCAGCTTCAAGTGTTGCAAGTTCTTTTTCTTTTGACCTTTTTGTTGATTCTTTCATTGCTTGCTCTGTTTGGAAAACTGATAATGATTTTCTTTGTCCGTTTATTGTACATTTACCAGATTCTTTTTTATTATTTTTTGCATCTGCTATTGCTTGTTCAAGTTGAGCAATCGCCATTTTTAATGCATCTCGTTCTGCGGTTAATTCGTCAACTGATGGGCCTTGTTCAACTGGTTTTGTTGAAGCTGGTCTTTGAATAGTAGTAGGTTTACTTGATGATACTGTTTCTACTACTGTTGTTTGTCCTGTTTGTACATTTGTTATTTTCTTTCCTGTTGACCCTGTAACAGTTATTTTTGATACGAATGCTCTGTGAGGCTTTTTTTGTTGTGCATTTGCATTGTTTATTGCAAGGTATATAACTCCTGATATCAATGATATAGAGGCAATAATACTTATTATTACGCTTGTTTTTTTGTTTATTATGCAATGCATTTTTATTTTCTCCTGCTTATTATTATATCATAAATTTTGTGATATAAAAGTTATTTTGATGATTTTTTTTGATTTTTAAGTTTTTTTTGTTATTATCTCTTTTGTCTTTTTGTATTGGAAGGATGGTAGAGCGGTCGAATACGCACGCTTGGAAAGCGTGTATAGGTGTAAGCCTATCGGGGGTTCGAATCCCCCTCCTTCCGCCAGTATTTATCAAGCTTTTTAAAAGTTTATTTATTTAATAATTAAATAATATATCAAAGATTCTTATTGACATTTTGGTTTATTATGTCTATTTTTGTGGACAAAGGTATTTTTATGGCTCAAATTTAAAATGATTATTTGTTTATTGTCATAAAGATACTTTTGAAATTAAAAAAAAGGAGTGTCGTATGACAAACAAAATTTTTATATTATTATTCTTATACTTATTCGTAGTAGTTGCTGTTAATGCACAGGTATTGAACTACAACACTCTTGATGAGAGTGTTGTAGTCAATGAGGAAACTTTAAATGTTAAAGTTTTTTTGCGAGAGATAAAAAATGGAGAAATTCAACAAGTTCATATGACTTTGTTGAAAAATCCTAATTTTGTGAAGTTGTCTTATTCCAACTTTTATAATGGTGTATGGGAGTATATTACTCCTGAATTAGCTGCATCAATTTGTACAAACTCAAGAATGTTGGAGATTGTTTTAAGAGCAGGTGGTAGTCCAAATGTCATAGATGTGTTTACAGAACGAACTCCACTACATCTAAGTTGTGCTAATGGTTTAACAGATAATGTTGAACTATTAATTGCACAAGGAGCTAATGTAAATGCAGTTGATATTTATGGAAAAAAACCATTAGATTATGCAATAATATATAATAGGTTTGATGTTTTTGTTATTTTAGCTAATAATAATAAAATAGATTTAGCTAATAATAATAAATATAATGGTAAATCTATTATGCATAATATAATAGAGTCTGATTTAGTTGCAAATAAAACTAATTTTATAAAAGTATTATTATCAAAAAATATTGATATTAATGCGGAAGATTTCAATGGAGTAACTCCATTGATGTTAGCAGCTAAAGATGGAAAAAAAGACATTGTTCAATTTTTATTGGACAATGGTGCAGATAAAACTATTGCTGATAAACTTGGGTTCACAGCATATGATTATGCTGTTGATGGAGATATAAAAAAATTATTAGAAGATTATACAGTAAGTAAGGATAATATTTCTAATAATAATAATTCTGTACAAAATACTGATAAACCAAATAAACCAAATCCAATACAGATAGATATTTTAGATTATTGCAATAGTCTAGAAGAAGCAGGAGCAGAAATTAAAAACTCTGATACTAATGTTAGTGAAGAGGCTGATAATAATAATGCTGATGTTAAAAAGGAGTAATATAAAGAATAATAAAGAATAACTAATTTTTTAAACGGTATGTAAATTTAATTTATATACCGTTTTTGTTTTAAAAAACCGGTTGAATTTGTTTTTTCAACCGGTTCTTTTTATTTTATATGTTTTCTTTTATTCTTCTTCTTTTAATGATAATTGGATTTTTCCTTTTTTATCAATTCCCGAAACATATACTTTTATTTTTTGACCAACTTTTAATACTTCGTCTGGATGTTTTATCTTTCCATCTTTTCCAAGTTTGTTTAATTCAGAGATGTGGATTAATCCATCTAGTGATGGTGTTATGTTTATAAATGATCCAAATTCTTTATTAGCAACTACTGTTCCTTCGAATACATCTCCTATTTCTGGGTCAATTAACATTTCTTTTATTTTCTGTTTTGCCTGTTCTATTGCTTCTGGCATTCCGCAGATTGATAAATCTCCGTTTGGGGCAATTTCAATTTTTGTGTCTGTCATCATTGTTAGGTTTTTAATTGTTGAACCACCTGCACCGATTAATACTTTTATTTGATCTTGCTTTATTGATAATGATGTATCAATTGTTGGTGCGTATTTTGATAGCTCTTTACGTGGACCCTTTATTGCTTCTTTCATCTTTTTTAATATATGAATTCGTCCTTCTTTTGCTTGAGCAAGAGCTTTTTTCATTATGTCAAATGTGATTGAAGTAATTTTTAAATCCATTTGTAATGATGTTATTCCTTTTTCTGTTCCTGCAACTTTGAAGTCCATATCTCCTAAATGGTCTTCATCTCCCATTATGTCTGATAAAATTTCGTATTTCTTTCCTTCTTTTATCAATCCCATTGCTATTCCTGCAACTGGTGATTTTACTGGAATTCCTGCGTCCATCATAGCTAATGATGCTCCGCATGTTGTTGCCATAGATGATGACCCGTTTGATTCTGTTACATCTGATACAACTCTTATTGAATATGGGAATTCTTCTTGTGATGGAATTACTGGATTGTTTGCTCGGAATGCTAATTTACCGTGTCCTATTTCTCGGCGTCCTGGTGCGCCCATTCTTCCTGTTTCTCCAACTGAAAATGGTGGAAAGTTATAATGCAACATAAATTTTTCCATACTTAATCCTGTTATGTTATCAACAGATTGGCCATCTTCTGGGCTGTTTAATGTTGCTGATACTAATGCTTGGGTTTCTCCACGTGTGAAAAGTGCTGAACCGTGACATCTTGGTAATATTCCAACTTCGCATTCTATTGGACGAATTTCAGTTGTTTTTCTTCCGTCTATTCTTTTTTCTCCGTTTAATATTGCTGTTCTTACAATTTCTGATTCTAATTCGTGCATTACTTTCTTTGCTGTGAATACGCAAATGTTATAATTTTCTTCTTCGTATTCTTCGCTTTCTTTTCCGAATTTGCTTTCTATTATTTCAAGTCCTTTTTCGTGTATTGACTCTATTGTATTTGTTCTTTCTTGTTTGTCCTTTATTGAGAATGCTTTTTTATAATCAGCTGTTAATTCTTTTGATAGAATTTCTTTTAATATTTTGTATTGTTCTGGTTGCTCTGGAGTTTCCCATTGTTCTTTATTTACTTCTTTCTTTAACTCTTCAATAGCTTTAATTACCGGTTGAAATGCGTTAAATCCGAATTCAACAGCTTTTAACATTTCATCTTCTGTTAATTCGTGTGCTTCTGATTCAACCATTAACACTCCTTCTTTTGTTCCTGCTACAACTAAATCTAATTTATTACCGTTTGTTCCAACTTCAATTGTTGAGTTTAATAAGTATTTACCATCTTTGAATCCTACTCTTGCTCCGCCAATTGGGCCGTTGAATGGTATTCCTGAAATTGCTATTGCTGCTGAGCAAGCTATCATTGCTATGATATCAGGGCTGTGTTCTTTGTCATAGCTGTATGTTGTTGCGATTACTTGAACTTCGTTTAAAAATGTTTCTGGAAATAATGGCCTGATTGGGCGGTCAATTAATCTTGATATTAAAACTTCTCTTGTTGATGGTTTGCTTTCACGTTTTACAAATCCTCCTGGGACTTTTCCTGCTGCTGCAAATTTTTCTTGATAGTGAACTGATAATGGGAAAAAGTCTTGATCTGGTTTTGATTTTTTGTTTGCTACTACTGTTGCTAAAACCATTGTTTCGCCCATTGTTGCCATTACAGCACCTGTAGCTTGTCTTGCGATTTTTCCTGTTTCTAAAATTAAAGTTTCGTTCCCAAATTTTACTTCTTTTCTTATAACGTTAAACATAGATTTCTTTTTTAATCCAAACATAATTTTACCTTTTTGTTATTTGTTATTTATTTCTTTTGATGGATTTTGTTCATAAGAAAACTTTTTATATTTATCTTTATAAATATATCTTTATACAAAAGTTGTTATCTTTTGTTTTTGTTTTCACAACCTTATTTTTTTAAGAAAAGCAAAGAGATTTTTTTATAGATAGCTTGTTTATTTTGAAAATTTTAATTACTGTTTTGTTTTTATCAAAATAAATAAACTATCTTCTTTGTTTTTCTTATTTACCATCGTTTTTATGATATATAAGAAATGTAAAAAAAGCAATATTTATTTCAATATTGCTTTTTTCCGTTTTTGTATTTTTTATTTTATTCTTTTAATATTGAAATGGCTTTATCAAAATCAATTAATTCTGTTTTTCCAGTTAATCTTTCTGTCCATTCAATTTTGTTTTGTTCTATTGTTTTTTTACTTATAACAAATCTGTTTGGAATTCCTATTAAATCGCTGTCTTTTAATTTTTCTCCTGCTTGGATTCCTGTTCTGTCGTCAAATAATACTTCTATTCCATTTGATTTTAGTTTGTTATAGTATTCTTCACAGATTTTCATTCCTTCTTCATCGAAAACAAGAGATATTAAATGTGCTTGATATGGGGCGATTTCTTTTGGCCATATTAGCCCTTTATCATCGCTGATACATTCTGCAATTGCTCCCATTAATCGGCTTGAACCAATTCCATAACATCCCATTATTGGATATTTTGTGCTTCCGTCTTTATCGGTGTATTTTAATTCGCAAGCTTGTGAGAATTTTGTTCCTAATTTGAATATGTTTCCAACTTCTATCGCTTTTACTTGTTCGAATTCTTTTTCCATTCCGTCTTTGTAATTTGGAATTATGTCTTTTAATGCTTCTTTGTCATTTATTATTTCTTTATTTATTGCTGTGTCTGTTCCAGGAATTATGTATATTATGTCTTCTCCATATTCTGTTATTGTTTGATATTCGTGTGAGTATTTGGAAAAAGCTCCTCCTGATGCGTATGTCTTTTTTGTTATATGTCCTAAGCCACATCTTTCATATACTCTTTTATATGCTTCTGATACTTTTTCATAATATTCATCTAGGTCTTCTTGTGTCGTGTGAAATGAATATAAATCTTTCATTCGGAATTCTCTGCCTCTTAACAAACCTGATTTTGCCCTTGCTTCGTTTCTGAACTTTGTTTGTATTTGATATGCTGCTGTTGGTAAATCTTTATATGAGTTGATTATTGTTTGTGCTAGTGGAGTTATGACTTCTTCGTGAGTTGCTCCTAATACGAAATCTCTTTCTCCTGCTCCTTTTAGTTTGAATAATACATCTATTGTGTCATATCTTCCTGTCTTTTCCCATACTTCTTTTGGTTGCAATGCTGGCATTAATATTTCTTGTGCTCCGATTGCGTTCATTTCTTCTTTTATTATTTTTTCTATCTTATTTAAAACGCTTAATCCCATTGGTAGATATGTGTATGCTCCAGCCATTAATTGGTTTACATATCCTGCTTTTGTTAATAATTCAGCGTTTCTGCTTATGTCTGTTTGTTTGACTTCTTTTGTTGTTTTTTGAAATAGTTGTGTTTGTTTCATTTTTATCCCTTTGTTTTTATTTTTTCGTAAAAAAAAGCTGTAAACTTTTTGTTTACGGCCGCATACTTTTTTATGTTTTGTTCGTTATTCCAATACTTCTTTTACTGTGCCTTGTTCGTCTTTGTATCGGAAAGCTATGCGACCTTTTGTTAAATCATACGGTGTCATTTCAATACTTACTGTATCTCCGGGAACTACCCATATTTTGAATTTTCGCATTTTTCCTGCTGTGTGTGCAATGATTGTATGGCCGTTTTCAAGCTCTACCTTAAACATAGCGTTTGGTAGCTTTTCTATTACTTTTCCTTTGAATTCTAATATTTCTTCTTTTGACATTTCTTTATCTTATTTATATATTGCACATATTCTTGATTTTACTATATCATAGTGTATATTTAAAATACAATAAAAAAATTAATTTTTTAAGGAGATGTCAGTTGTTAGATTTTTTTCATTTTGATAAAATGCCTTTTACAAATTCTGAACAAGCAAATTATAAATTGTTTTTGAAAAAACAGGTTAAGATTATAAATTCTGTTTTGCATTCGGTTCGCTTTAATGAAAATAATTATCATTATATATATGGAGAATCTGGAGTCGGTAAAAGTTTTGTTTTATCAGAATTGAATAATCTTTTTGAAACATCTGATAATGTGGTTTATATTTCTGCTTCTGGTAATGTTAAGTTTGTTGATTACATTTCTGGTTTGATTAAGTGTAGGTCGAATTCTCCTGATAAAGTTTTAAATGCTCTAGAAAATGAATTGGATTTTTTACATAAGCTTGTTTTTATTATTGATGATGCTCATAAATTAAAAGAAAGTGATTTGCTTTTTTTAGATGCTGTTGTTAAAAAAATTCCTGATATCGTTTTAATTGTTTCTTCTAATAAAAGGAATTTTGTTGTTGATAAAAATCGTGATGATTTTTCTTTGAATAGATTGTTTTGTAAATATAAAATTAAGCCTTTGTCTTTGCTTTCTAGTTTTAGTTATATAAAAAATTGTGTTTTTAATGCTTTTACTGCAACTGATGTTAAAAGAAAGAATTTGTTTTCTTTTTTATCTATGTTTTTTATTTATATTTTTTCAGGTGGTAAAATTAGTTATATAAATAAAATATCTTTTAATTGTTTAAATTTAATTTTTAATGAAAATAAAAGAAAAGTTTCTTTTGTTTCTGTATTTAAAGTTGTTTTCAAAAACAATATGTCTGTTCGATATAATGTTATAATTTTATTATTTAAATTTTGCGTTTTATTTGGTTCTATTTTTATTTTAACTTGTGGTTCTTATATATTTTATAATAAGTATAATGATGCAAAAATAGATAAAATTAGACAAGAAATAGAAATGCATAATATGCAATTGGAAATTATTGACTGATTTAACATACTTTGCAGAAAGTTAATACTAAAACTCGGCTGAATCCATTATTTTTTAATACTCTTGCACATTCGTTTATTGTTGCTCCGGTTGTTATTACATCATCTATTAACAATGCTGTTTTTCCAATAATTATTTTTTTATATTTTTTGTTTATTTCAAAATTGTTTTTTACATTCTTTATTCTTTCTTTTGTTGTTAAATGTCCTTGAGATTCTGTGAATTTTATCCTTTTTAATACTGGTAGATATTTCTTTTTTGTCTTTTTAGATATTGTGTGTGCTAGTAATGCTGATTGATTATATTTTCTTTTTATTAATCTTTTAAAGTGTATTGGAATTGGTATTATAAAATCGCATTGGTCTATTAATTCTTTACCTGATGAAATCATTATTTCTGATATGAAATTTTTAAGCATTGTTTTGTTTGAATGTTTAAATGGTATTATTATATTTTTTGATGCTTCGTTATATCTTAATGATGATATGTTTTTATCAAATTTTGGATATTTTCTTAAACACTTTAAACATATTAAATCTTTATTTATATCTTCGTCGTGAAACTCAAATGGGTATCCGCATATTTTGCATTTTGGGTTTGTTATGAATTTTAGTTTCTTCCAACAATCATTACATATTCCTTCGTGGTTTATTGATTCTTTGCATATATAACAAGAATGTGTAAAAAATATATCAAATATTTGTTTTAATAATTTCATTGTTTTTTGTTTATATATTTTTATGAAAAATATTCAATATTATGTTTGATTTTTTCTTTTTGATTATTGATAATATAAATTATGAAATCAATTGAAAATAATTTTAATAATGATGTTTTAAAATCTTCTTTAAATACTTCTGATAGTATTTATGCTTTAGGCTCTGCTTATGGTAAAGCAGGTGTTTCTTTGTTCAGAGTATCTGGTTTGAAAGATATTGTTTTGTCAGTTGTTGAAAAAATGACAGATGTTAATGTTGAAAAAATTTTAACAAAGCCAAGGCATTTATTTTTTACTAATTTATATAATCCTGTTGATAGAACTTTAATTGATAGTGTCTTAATTTCTTATTTTAAAGCTCCAAATTCTTTTACTGGTGAAGATGTTTTAGAAATTCATACTCACGGTTCTATTGCTGTGATTAAAGCTGTTTTGAATGCTTTATCTTGTATAGATGGTTTGCGTCTTGCTGAAAGAGGGGAATTTACTAAACGTGCTTTTTTTAATGGTAAAATGGATTTATTGCAAGTTGAAGGTTTAGCTGATTTGATTGAAGCTAAAACAGAAGCTGCAAGAAAACAAGCTGTTCGCCAAATGGGTGGTGCTTTTACTGATGCTTTAAATGTGATGAGAGATGATTTGTTAAAAGCTTCTAGTTTAATTGAGGCTCAGATTGATTTTCTTGATGATGACTTTAATAGTGTTGATGAAAATGCTACTTCTGATGAAATTCAGCATCATGTTGTTTTGTTGATAGATAATGTTTTAAATAAAGCTCAAAATCTTCTTAATAATAATTCTGGTTTTTTAATTAGAGCTGGTATTTCTGTTGCTGTTATTGGTAAGCCTAATGTCGGTAAATCTTCTCTGTTTAATTTGATTGTCGGAGAAGATAGGTCTATTATTTCTTCTGTTGCTGGAACAACAAGAGATGTTGTTGATGCTTCAGTTGATATTGATGGTGTCCTAGTTGAGTTTGCTGATACCGCTGGTTTGCACGAAACATCAGATGAAATTGAATCAGAAGGTATAAATCGTGCTTTGAAAATGCTTCAAAATGCTGATGTTAAAATTGCTGTTTTTGATTGCTCTGATTTATCTGATGATTTTGGCTTTGATAAAAATGTTATTGATGAAAATACTATAATTGTTTTTAATAAAATTGATTTGCTTGAAGATAATAGTAATTTAAATTTAATGGACTTTTTAAAGAAAAATAATGTTTCTTTTAATCCTGATAATGTTTGTTATTTGTCTGTTAAATCTGGATATGGTTTTGATTTGTTTATGAATAAATTAAAATCTGTTATCAAAAATAAAACTGATGTTTCTGATGATGTTGTTATAACTCAAGAAAGACATAAAATTGCTTTGGAAAATATTGTTTCTTATTTAAAAAGTGCTTTGCTTGTTTCTGATAAAAGAGTTTCTGATTTGCAAGCGGAAAATATTAAGCTTGCTTGTAATGAAATTGGTAAGTTAACTGGTAAAATATATTTTAATGAATTATTAGATAACATTTTTAGTGGGTTTTGTATAGGTAAATAAATGTCTTTTAATTTTAATAAATTTGTTTTTTTATTTTATCTGTTATCTTTTCATTTTTTGTGTTCAGCTTTTGCTTATGATAATTTAAGAACTTATAATTCTCATGCTATTTCTTTATATTCTATTGATGATATAAAATATAAAGAAGGTTTTGCAAATTTTGATTATGCTAATCCTAAAGCAAAGAAAAAAGGTATGTTGAAATTATCTGCTTTGGGTAATGGCTTTAATGATTTTAATCCTTTTAATGTTAAAGGTGAAGAACCTGCTGGTGTGTCTTTAATGTATGATACTTTGATGAAGTCTTCTTCTGATGAAGCTTCTGTCGAATATGCTTTGATTGCTGAAAGAGTGATGTGGGATGATAGTAAAACTTGGGTTGCTTATAAAATAAATCCAAATGCTAAATTTTCTGATGGTGTAAAAATTACTAATGATGATATTGAGTTTTCTTTTAATATCCTTCTTAAAGAAGGTAATCCTTTTTATTCTTCTTATTATGGTGCTGTTAAGAAAGTTGAAAAAGTTTCTGATGATTATGTTAAGTTTGTTTTTTCAGAAGCTATTCCAGAATTGCCTTTGATTATTGGGCAAATGCCTATACTTCCAAAGCATTATTGGAAAAATAGAGATTTTAAAGCTACAGGTTTAGATATACCTGTTGTATCTGGTCCTTATGTTATTGATAGCTTTGACCCTGTTAAATTTATTACTTATAAGCGTAATGATAATTATTGGGGTAAAAATGAACCGGTTAATATCGGCTTTTATAATTTTGATAAAATTAGATATGATTATTACAGAGATAATACTGTCGCTTTGGAAGCTTTTAAAGCTGGAGAATTTGATATTAGATTAGAACAAGAAGCTAAAAAATGGGTTAATAGCTATAATAAAAATGATAATCGTATAGTTATGAAATTATTTCATCATAATCAACCTAGCGGTATGCAGGGTTTTGTTTTTAATACATCAAGAGATGTTTTTAAAAATATTAATGTGCGTAAAGCTATTGCTATGGTGTTTGATTTTAATTGGGCTAATCAAAAACTTTTTTATGGTCAGTATCAAAGAACTTATAGCTTTTTTGATAATTCTATTTTGTCTTCTGTTGGTGATAATTTTTCTGATAAAGAATGGAATATATTGCAAAATTATAGGTATGGTAAAAAAACTTTGCCTAAACAATTTTTTGATTATTTTAAAGATAATAAAGATGGAGTTGTTGAATACTTAAAACCCTATCAAAATATTCGTGATAATTTTAAAAAGGCTTTGCAGATTTTGTATGATGAAGGCTTTGTTATTGATGATAAAACTAAAATGCTAAAAGATAAAAATACGGGTGAATTCATTAAATTTGAGATTTTAATTGATGCTGCTAGTGCTTCTATGTGGGAGAGGGTTATTTTGCCTTTTATTCAAAATTTACGTCGTATCGGTATTGATGCTTCTTTGCGTTCTGTTGAATCTAATATATACAAAACTAAATTAGATACTTTTGATTATGATATGATTGTTACGGTGTTTGTACAATCGTTATCTCCTGGTAATGAACAATGGTCTTATTTCGGTAGTAAATATGCTGGGGTTAAGGGGGCTAATAATTTAGCTTTTGTTAAAGATGATGTCGTTGATGATTTGATTTTTAAAATTGTGTCTGCTAAAACTTATGATGAACTTGTTTCTTATGTTCGTGTATATGATAGGGTTTTGTTGTGGAATTGTTTTGTTATTCCTCATTGGTATGTTCCTTATCACAGAATTGCTTATTGGGATAAGTTTGATTTTGTTCCTGATGATGTTGTTAAAACTAATGGGCCTGATTTTATGACTTGGTGGTTTAAATAATTATGGTATTGAAGTTAAATAAAAATTTAATTAAGTATTTTATGGTAAGGATTGGATTTATTCCTTTGACTTTACTTTTGATAATGTTTGTTAATTTTTTATTTATTCAATTTGCTCCTGGTGGCCCTGTTGAATATATGTTATCAAAATATCAATCTAAGAATTCATCGTCTTCTGTTTCTCGTGTTGCTGGAGGTTTGGGTGATGTTGCTGTATCTTCTGTTGGTGTTGGTTCTTCAAAATATATCGGTGCAATTGGTTTGGAAGATGAGTTTAGAAAAAAGTTAGAAGCTGAATATGGTTTTGATAAGCCTTTTTTTAAAAGATTTTTTTCTATGATATTAAAGTATTTGACTTTTGATTTCGGGTATAGTTTTTATCAAAATAAATCTGTTATTGATTTGATTTTATCTAAAATGCCTGTTTCTATTTCTTTAGGTGTTTTTTCTGTTATTATTGTTTATTTAATTGCTATCCCTTTGGGAATTAAAAAAGCTGTTAAGAATGGTTCTAAATTTGACCTTTATTCTTCTGTTGTTGTTATAGTTATGTATTCTATACCTGCTTTTTTGGTTGCTATATTTTTGATAGTGTTTTTTGCTTCTGATAGATTTTTGGATATATTCCCTTTAAGAGGTTTAGTGTCTGATAACTTTTCTTCTTTATCTGTTTTTGGTAAAATTTTTGATTATTTATGGCATCTTGTTTTGCCTGTGCTTTCTTTGGTTTTGTCTGGGTTTGCTAGTTTGACTATACTTACTAAAAATTGTTTTTTGGAAGAAATGAGTAAGTTATATGTTCAGGTTGCAAAAGCAAAAGGCGTTTCTTTTAAGGATATTTTATATAAACACATTTTTAGAAATGCTATGTTGGTTGTTATTTCTGGTATACCTGCTATGTTAATTACAATGCTTTTTACTGGCTCTTTATTGATAGAGGTTATATTTTCTCTTGATGGTTTGGGTTTGCTTGGTTTTAATTCTATTATGACAAGAGATTATCCAGTTGTTTTTGGTTCTTTGTATATTTTTTCTTTGATTGGGTTAATACTGAATGTCATTACTGATTTTATGTATGTTTTAATTGACCCTAGAATTAGTTTTGATAAAAATGATTATTGATTTAGGTTGCAAATATGGTTTTTAGTTTAAAAAATATTCTTTTTAAAAATAAAAATAATTTAAACTCTTCTGATGTGGTTAAATCGGCTCATTCTTCTTACTTTAAATCTGTTTGGAAAAATTTTAAAAGTTTTCGTCGTGCTTATTTGAGTTTATGGATTTTTTCTATTATCTTTATTGTTTCTTTGTTTTCTGAATTTATTGCTAATGATAGGCCGTTGTTTATGTATGTTCGTGGGTATGGTTTTTTTGCTCCTGTTTTTAAAGATTATTCTGAAACTGATTTCGGTGGAGAATTACCAACTGCTGCTGATTATAATGACCCTTGGGTTAGAAATTATATATCTGATAATGGCTTTGCTGTTTGGCCTTTGATTAAGTTTGATTATAAAGCTATTAATTATGATGTTGAAAATCCATCTGGTGCGAGTCTTGTTAATATACTTGGAACTGATGACCACGGACGAGATGTTTTTGCTAGGTTATTATATGCTATTCGTTTTTCTATTTTGTTTGCGTTTAGTTTAGTTATTGTTTCTTCTTTTATTGGAATATTGCTTGGTGTTGCTACAGGTTATTTTGCTGGTAAGTTTGATTTGTGGTTTCAAAGATTTGTTGAAGTTTGGAATGGGCTTCCTCAGATGTTTGTTTTGATTATTGCTATGGCTATGTTTGCTCCTTCATTTTGGAGTTTGCTTTTTGTATTAACTCTTTTTTCTTGGACTAGCTTGCTTGGTGTTGCTAGAGCTGAAGCTTTGAAAGTTCGTAATCAGGATTATGTGTTAGCTTCTAGAGTGTTAGGCTTATCTAATATTAGAATACTTTTTAAGCATATTTTACCTAACTCTCTTACTGCTGTTATAAGTTATTTGCCGTTTGCTCTTGTTGGTGCTATTGGATCTTTGACTGCTCTTGATTTTCTTGGTATTGGTATGCCTGCTGGTTCTGCTTCTATTGGTGATATATTGAAACAAGGTAAGGAAAATTTAGAACATCCTTTATTAGCTTTATCTGGTTTTGTTGTTATTTCTGGTATTTTAGTTTTATTGATTTTTATTGGTGAGGGAGTTCGTTATGCTATTGATACTTCTTCGAAAAAGAATAAGTGATTATTATGATGAAAGATGATGTTGTTTTAAAAGTTGAAAATTTATCTGTCTTTTTTGATGATGAATTTTCGCGTGATAATGTTACCGGTGTTATTAAAAATACGGTTGAATCCGTTAATTTTGATATTAAAAAAGCTCAAACAATTTCTATTGTAGGGGAGTCTGGTAGTGGTAAAACATTAACTGCTTTATCTATACTTAGGTTGAAAGATAATGCTAAATTTAATGGTAAAATCTTATTTAATAATGATGGTGATTTTATTGATTTATTATCTTTATCTGAAAAAGAATTGGAAAAAATTCGTGGCTCTAAAATTGGTATGATTTTTCAAGAGCCAATGTTGAGTTTGAATCCTTTGATGACTATTGAAAAGCAAATAAAAGAAAGCATTTTATTGCATACTGATTTGAAAGGTGAACAGGTTGATTTAAAAGTTAAAGAGTTATTAGACTTTGTCGGTGTCGGGTATGAGCGTAAAAATGATTATCCTTTTAATTTGTCCGGTGGGCAAAGACAAAGAATTATGATTGCTTTTTCGATTGTTGCTAATCCTGATTTGTTGATTGCTGATGAACCTACTACTGCTTTGGATACAGATACTCAAAATGATATTTTGGATTTGATAAAAAAAGCTCAACAAAAATTTGGTATGTCTGTTTTGTTTATTACTCACGATTTGAATTTAGCTTCAAGAATATCTGATAATATTATTGTTATGGAAAATGGTAAAATTATCGAAACAGGTAAAGATGTTTTAAAAAATCCTAAAACTGATTATTCTAAAAAATTAGTAAATGCTTTAAATGTTTTGGATAATGTTGTTTGCTCTTTTGATGGTGTTGATAAATCATCGGAACCTTTACTTGATATAAAAAATTTATCTGTATGTCGTGGAGATAAAGTTATATTAAACAATTTTAATTTATCTGTTTATAAAAATGAATCTGTTGGTATTGTTGGTAAAAGTGGTTGTGGTAAAACAACTTTATTGAAAGCTATTTTAAAAGTTGCTGATATTGATTCTGGTGATATATTTTTTGATGGTGTTAATTTGAAAAATATTAAAGGTGATTTGTTAAAATCTTTTCGTAAAAATTTACAAATTGTTTTTCAGGATCCTTTTTCTTCTTTATCTCCTCGTATGCGAGTTGGCGATATAATATCAGAAGGTTTAATTGCTAATGGTTTTGATAGTAAGTGTACTTATAATACTGTTGTCGGTTTGTTAAAAGATTTTGGTTTATCTGCTGATGATTATTTTAAATATCCTGTTCAGTTTTCTGGTGGGCAAAGGCAAAGGATTGCTATTGCTCGTGCTGTTGCTTTGCAACCAAAGTTATTATTATTAGATGAACCAACTTCTGCTTTAGATATTTCTGTTCAATCTGATATTATTAATTTGTTGTCAGATATTAAGAATAAATTTAAAATGACTTTTGTTTTTGTTAGCCACGATTTAAGGTTAATAAAATCTATGTGTAATCGTGTTATTAAATTGGGGTAGAGTATGAATAAACATTTAAATAACTTTTTTAAAATGCTTGATGTTTGGGCTGTTGAAAATCCTAAACCTATGTCTGATTTAAAATATGTTAATCCTTATACTTTTGTTGTTGCGGTTATACTTTCTGCTCAATCAACTGATAAAAGTGTTAATTTAGCAACAGAAAAACTTTTCCCTGTTGCTGATAATCCAAAGGCTATGCTTGATTTAGGTATTGATAATTTAAAAAGTTATATAAAGACAATAGGGCTTTATAATAATAAAGCTAAAAGCATTATTGATATGAGCCAAGATTTGATTAATCGTTTTAATGGCAAAGTTCCTGATAATCGTGATGATTTAGAATCTCTTGCTGGAGTAGGGCGTAAAAGTGCAAATGTTATTATGAATCATATTTATGGTGCTGATACAATAGCAGTTGATACTCATGTTATCAGACTTGTGAATAGGTTTTCTTTGTTTGATTTAGATGACGAAAATACCGCTGGTATAAATACTGAATCTCCTGTTGAAATTGAAAAATTATTATTAAGAATTACTCCTGATAAATATAAGGGTAGAGTTTCTGATTGGCTTGTTTTACATGGTCGTTATGTTTGTAAAGCAAAAAAGCCTGAATGTGATAAATGTTCTGTTGCAAAATATTGTTTATATAAAGACTTTATAAAGTAGTTTGTTTTTTGTATATTATTGGTGAATGGATATGGAGGTTGTGCAAGTCATATCCATTCATTTTTAGAAACACTAAAAATATACTTTAAATATTAAAATCCGGTTGAATCCGTTAAATTTAGTATTCAATTAAGTTTGGATCTATAACTGCTTGACCGAAT
>CASDRH010000020.1 GCA_949283075.1 uncultured Pseudomonadota bacterium
CCACTTCCACCAGTACCAGAACCACCTTCAGTACAATTAGCTAAAGCAAAATTTGCATCAACTTGAACTGTCTTATTAAACCACCAAGATGGTCTATCCCACCAATTTTTAACAGTCCAATAATTAATACATTTATTACAGTTTAAATTAGTAGCATCAGAATCTGTACAAGTAGGCTTATGGTCTCTACAAGCATTAAAACCTGTTGTATTAATACAGCCATAAACATATCTATTAGTATAACATGAAGTTGGTGTAGCAGATGTAATATTAGTTATATATTTAATTTGATTATTAACATAAACTGTAGAAACATCATGACCAGCATTCTGAGCCTGCCTAATATTATTTTCACAAGTTGAACCACAATCCTTTGAACCTAAATGAGATGTAATATCACAAACATTAGAAGGATTTGGATCAGGTAATAAACCACTACCACCAGTACTAGTATTACTGCCTGAATTTGAAGTTCCCGTATTTCTTGAAGGACTATTACTACTTATACGAATATTTTTTACATATGCACGACTTACTGTTCTATTACCTCTTGGAGCTGGTGCAGCATACGCATCATCAAAAAAAACTGATGAAGAACTAAAAACAGCGAAACTTAAAGAAAAATTAAATACTTTTTTTATAATTTTCATATTAAAAACTCCTAATCTTCAAGTGAATTATATCACAAAAAAACAGAGACACAAAACAAAAAATCACATTTAATCATAAACACCCTTACCAGATATCAAAACATCTTTATGAACATAAGCACTTTGAACAAGCCCAAATGAACATAACAAAACCATAAGAGATGTTCCTCCAAAAGATATAAAAGGCAAAGGAACACCAACAACAGGTAATAACCCCATAACCATAGATATATTTATAAAGACAAATAAGAAGAAGTTTGCTCCAATACCCATAACAAGAAGTTTTGAAAATTGGCTTCTAACCATTAAAGAAATTTTAAAACACCTAAAAACAATCAATAAGTAAAGCATTATTAATAATAAACAACCCAACATACCAAACTCTTCTGCAACAATAGTAAAAATAAAATCAGTATGCTTTTCTGGCAAAAAATTCAATTGGCTTTGAGAACCTTTCAAATAACCTTTTCCAAAAAAACCACCACTACCCATAGCAATCTTTGATTGAGTAATATGATATCCATCACCAGAAACATCTAAATCAGGATTCAAAAAGACCATCACTCTTTGTTTTTGATAAGGTAGCAATACATATTCCCAAGCAACAGGAATTGCCATCAAAATAACTATACCGACAACAGCAAATTTTTTCCAAGAAACACCAGCTAAACAAAACATAATACCAGCAGACATAGATAACATTAAAGCAGTACCTAAATCAGGCTGGATTAAAACTAAAATCATATATAAACCAACCATTCCAACCGGAATTATCAAATAAAATAATTTATTAATTTCAGAAATACTATAAGATGCAAAATATCTAGCCAAGGCAACAATCAAAGATATTTTTGCAAGTTCTGATGGCTGAAAACGAAAAGAACCAATTTCAATCCAACGTTGAGCACCCATACCAATATCACCACTAATTTCAACCATAATCAAAACAATTAAGACAGCAAAATATCCTACATAAGCAAATTTAACAAAAATTTTAGGCGAAAATAAACTAGCTATAAACATAGCAATAAAACCAACAAGCATTTTAACCATTTGAGAAACAGCCCAAGGATACCAAGAACCAAAATTACGACAAACAACTTCATGACATTCAGCTTCACCAGAGGAATAAAGCATAGCTATACCAATAGAACAAACGACAAAAAGTAATAAAAAAAGAATCCAATCAACATTGGCTAATTTTTCTAAACCCCAAAAAGTATAACGACTTCTTCTAATCATAAAAAATTCTAAACAAATTAAATGGAAATATAAAAATAATATATCATATAAAATCAAATGAATAAACAAAATAAAAAAGGCCGGATATATCCGACCTAAAAAGATATCCAAAAGGAAATCTGAAAAAAGAATAAAAATTAAACTTCAACATCATCAGTTGAGTTAAATACTTCAAAGTGTTCTTGTTTATGAGCACAAGCAGGACAAACAAGAGGAGCTTCTTTACCGTGATGAATATAACCACAGTTATTACACTTCCAAGTAGTTTCATTCATTTTAACGAAAGAATGTTTTTCTTCTAATTCAGAAATAAATTTTTCATATCTTGTTTGGTGATATTTTTCAGCAACAGCAATAGCTTCACAAGCTTTAGCAATAGCTTCAAAACCTTCTTCACGAGCAATTTTCGCAAATTCAGGATACATATGTTCTGTTTCTTCTTTTTCACCATCTCTTGCAGCCATTAAATTTTCAAGAGTTGTTCCGATTTTACCAGCAGGGAAACAAGCATCTATTTGAACAGGGCCACCTTCTGTTAAAAATTTAAATAATCTTTTAGCATGTTCTTTTTCGTGATTAGCAGTTTCTTCAAAAATTTTTGAAATTTGAACATAACCTTCATTTTTAGCAACACTAGCAAAATAAGTATATTTATTTCTAGCTTGAGATTCGCCAATAAAAGCAGTTAATAAGTTTTTTTCTGTTTTTGAACCTTTAAAAGGTGTTGTCATTTTCATTCTCCTATTATTTATTGTTCAACTTACGGTAATTTTTAATAAAAACATCAAAAACAACCGGTTTTTTGTAAAAACATTTAAAAGATAAATGCAATTTACAAATTATTTCTGTTCTGCATTAACCTGTTTTCTAGATTGATACAAAACATTAAAATCTATTGGTGCCATAGCAAATGGAGGGAACCCAGAATCTTGTGTCAAAGAAGTAATAATTGAACGCAAGTAA
The DNA here is from genome assembly GCA_949283075.1 of uncultured Pseudomonadota bacterium. Classification (GTDB taxonomy): domain Bacteria; phylum Pseudomonadota; class Alphaproteobacteria; order Rs-D84; family CASDRH01; genus CASDRH01. The sequence continues at coordinate 2,856 of CASDRH010000020.1, forward strand.
GGGAATAACATTTCTGGCACTTTAATTAATAAAACCTTTTCTTCTTCCTCTTTTGGAACTGAAAGCTTAACAAGGCAACCATAAGAAACTTCTATTAAAAACAAAGTATCTTCTTTAGCTTTATTATTTATTCTAACTTTCAATATAACCTCAAAAGTATTATCAGCAGCTTTTTTTGCTTGAATATCAATATTAACCTCAACAGAAGGCATTTCATCAAATTTTTTGAAAAAAACCTGAGGTGCAGAAGGACTTTCAAAAGACAAATCCTTTAAATATTGAGAAATAATAGCAAATGGCACAGAAGGTGCAGCATTATTCATTTTATTATCATTAGCCTGATTTTCCATAACAAACTCCTTTAATTAAATTATAATAAGAATATAAGTTCAAAAAGTATAATGGTCAAGAAAAATGATTTTTAAATTCCATCATTAAACATTTTATGATACAATAAGAAGATACAAGAAAATTGGGAGAGGAGAAAAATGCGGATTTTTAAACATTTAACAAAAAAGGCTCATATATACATATGTATATCCGCAATATCTTTAATAACAGCCTGTTCATCAAATCCAAAAGGTATGATTTCAGCAGAAGAAGCTTGTAATAACGAACACGAAAGAAACGCCCCTCATTGTTATGAAACAGAATTTAACTCTCACGATGTAGGTTTTCAAAAAACAATAATTACTCAAAAGCCAGAACCAGAACCTATAAAATTTCAAGAAAAAAAAGAAACACCTGTTGAAATAGTATCAACAGAAGATTTATATGAACCAGCTATTATAACAACAGAAATAAAAGAATTTGACGGATCAGAAGAATATTACCAAGAAGCAGATCCAGTAATAACAAAAGTATCAATAAAACAAAAAACACCAGGAAATAAAAAAGCAAGCAATATACAAATATCAAAAAAAGAAAAAAGTAATAACATTGCAAAAGCAGAAAATATTAAAACACAAAATAATATAAAAACATCAAATCCAGCCGTAAAACAAGAGATATTAACAAAAAAAGAAACTCAAAATACACAAGAGGTAAAAAAACAAGAATATGTAAAAAAACAACAAAATCCTAATAAAGAAACATCAGAATTTTTTATGGAGGAAGTAGAGTTTTCAGAATTACCAAATTGGGATATAAATGAAATAGCCCCATCATTTGATGCATTTATAAAATCATGTGACAGTTTTAAAAAAGGTGGATTTATACAAAGCAAATACATAGCAATAAAACCAGAATATCTAAACGAAGTATGCAAAGATTCTGAAAACATAAAAAAAGAAATATCTAAATATTCAGAAAAAGACCAAAAACATTTAATGGCAGGATTTTTTATAAAATGGTTCTCGCCTTATGCTGTATACGTAAACGGCTCTGACATAGGAACAATAACAGGATATTATGAAGCTCATATAAAAGCATCAAGAACAAAATCTGATAAATACAAATATCCAATTTATGCTATGCCAAGAAATGAAGAAGACAGAAAATACACAAGAGAAGAAATAAACAATGGCTCATTAGAAGGAAAAGCAAAAGTATTATTCTGGGCAGAGAATATTGTTGATATATTTATAGCACAAATACAAGGTTCTTGTGTAGTAGAACTTGAAAACGATACACAAATAAGAATTGGATATGCTGGAAATAACGGTCATAAATTCACTGGAACAGGTGAAGCAATGAAAAAACTCGGTATAAGACCAAAAGGCGGATACGCAATGGATAAAGTAAGAGATTGGCTAAAAGAAAATCCAGAAAAAGCAATGCAAGTAATGAATGAAAATAAAAGATATATATTTTTCAAAGAAAATGAAGACGTATCTCCAATAGGAACTCTTGGCGCTCCTTTAACATCAATGCACAGTATAGCAGTTGATTCAACATTCATTCCACTTGGAATTCCATTATATCTATCAACAAAAGACCCTGATGGAAAAACCCTTGATAGAGTTGTTATAGCTCAAGATACAGGCACAGCAATAAAAGGTGGAATAAGAGCAGACTTCTTTTACGGATTTGGAGAAGAAGCATTCAGCAAAGCAGGAAGAATGAAACAAAACGGAAAATATTATCTATTTTTACCAAAAGACAGAAAATCTTTCTATGTTGCAGACAAACATATAAACTGCTTGTATAACTAACAAAAAAATCAAAATAAATCATATTTTTGCTTTATTTTTTATTTTATCTTTTTTATAATACAAAACTGAAAAGGATTAGGTTTTTCAGCACATTAAGGTAAGGTAATGAATAAAACATTTGCTACAAAACGTACAAAGCTTCAATATGTAAAAAGAGTTATTAAAAAAATAATTGTTTTAATAATGGTTTGCATATCAGCAATAATAATATTTACCAGCAAACCTGACTCAAACCTAATAAAGAAAATCCATGATGGAGTAATGATAATAATAAATCCAGTTATTTATGTTATGTCATGGCCATTCAGATTTGTTGAAAAACAATACATAAAAATATCAAACGCATTTACAGCTGGCGATAAAATACCTGCATTAATAGAAAAGCTAAAACAACAAAACGAAGAATTATCAAAATTAAAATACGTAAAATCAGAAAATATACAATTAAAAAAACAACTAAACTTCATACCAGAATATGCACTTCAATACATAACAGCATCAGTCAGATTAAATGATTCCGGATATTTATCTCAATCATTCATAATAGACGCAGGAGAAAATCTTGGCATACAAGAATACCAGCCAGCAGTAGTAAACGGAGCATTTGTTGGCCAAGTAACATTTGTTGGAAGCAACTATTCAAGAATAAATTTAATTACAGATAGCCGTTCAAGCATTCCAGTAATGATAGAAAGAAACAGAGTAAGAGCATTTTTAGTTGGAGATAACTCAAAATATCCAAAGCTAATAAACTTTGAAACAAAAGACCCTGTAAAAGTTGGTGATAGAGTAATAACATCAGGTTTAGAAGAACATACACCAAAAGGAATAGTTATAGGAGTTGTTATACAAGATAATATTGATGATGGAATATTAGTCCAACCAATAATAGATAAATCAGAAATAGAATTTGTTAAAATAATAAAAAAGATAATTCCTCAAAGAGCTATATTAAACAAAGACGATAATTTAAAAGTATATAAATATAAATCAAAGTATAATATATCAACAGAAGATATAACAGAATTTGATATTACATCACAAAGCAACGATAAAAATGAAAGTTCAGCAGAGAAAGTAAAAGAACTAAATTTTGAAAATAAAACAGATAAATTAAATACAAATCAGAATAATCAACAATGATAAAAAAGCAAAAAAAAAGAAGCCAAACAACAATAGGAGAAATCAAAAATTGGATAAAAAACAAAATACCATTTGCTATGTGTATTTTATATATGCTTTTATCATTTATACCAACACAAAATAATTATTTTCCAAACCCAATACCATTGACATTATTACCACTATTTTACTGGACAATAAACAAACCAAACAGCATTGGATTTTTCTACACATTTATACTAGCATTCATATACGATATAATAGAAAACGGATACTTCGGAATAAATTTATTTTTAATGCTATCAATATACTTTTGCTTTACATATCAAAAATTCATACCATTATACAGAAATTTTATAATATCATATTATACATTCATAGCAATATCACTATTGTATTATTTAATAAAAACATCTATATTCACAATGATATTTAAAACACAAATAACATCTGGAGTTATAACAAGTTTCATAATAATATTATTAATATACCCAATAAATTATTGGATATGTGAAAAAATAAACAAAAGAATATTTTAATGAGAGACGCAGAACAAACAAAACAATTTACAAGAAGAGCAATAGTAATAGGAGGAGGACAATTCCTTTTATCGCTTGTACTTGTTGGAAGGATTGCATATTTACAAGTAATAGAAGCAAAAAAATATAAAAAACTCTCTGATAATAATTATCTAAAAATAAAACTTCTCGCTCCTTCAAGGGGAAAAATTTTCGATTGTCAAAACCAAATACTTGCAGATAACATAGACTCTTATAACGTAGTATTAATTCCAGAAGAATCATTTGAAAAAATAACAAAAGAAGAATTTTTAGATTCCGTTTCAAAAATAATAGAATTAACAGATAAAGAAAAAGAAAGAATTTTAAGAGATATAAAAAGAACAAGAAAATTCTCACATATATTAGTAAAAGACCATCTAACATGGGATGAAATGTCAAAAATCCAAGCAAAAAATTTAGACTTTCCAGGAACATATATAGAAACAGGAGAATTAAGAATCTATCCAAAAGAAAAATCTTGTGCTCACGTAATAGGATATGTTGGAAGAGTATCAGAAAGAGATTTAAAAGAAGATTCAGACCCATTATTATCAATTCCAAACTTCCGTGTTGGAAAGACAGGATTTGAAAAAGCACTTGAAAAGCAGCTACGTGGAGAAAGAGGAGAGGTAATACAAATAGTAAATTCAACCGGAAGAGTAGTCGAAACACTAAATAACAGAACAAAGAAACCAACTGACGGTAAAGACATACAATTAACAATAGACAGCAGATTACAAGAATACGCTCAAGAAGTATTATCAAGGGAAGAAAGCGCATCAGCAGTATTAATGGACATATACACAGGAGAAGTTTTATGTATGTCATCATATCCAAGCTTTGACCCAAACATATTCAACACAAAACCGGACGATGCAGAATTTGAAAGATTATTTTCCAGCAACAGATTCCCATTTATGAACAAATCGATTGAAGGACTATACGCTCCAGGTTCAACATTCAAAATGATGGGAGTTCTTGCAGGATTAGAATCCGGAGAAATAACGCAAAACACAACAATAAACTGTGCAGGTCATATGGATTATGCAAATCACAGATACCATTGCTGGAAAACAGCAGGACACGGACCAGTAAACGCTATAAATTCATTAAGATGGTCTTGCGATATATACTTTTACGAACTAGTTTTAAAAATTGGTTTTGAAAGAGTAAAAGAAATGGCACTAAAATTTGGATTAGGCCAAAAAACAGGCATACCATTAAGCAACGAAAAAGCAGGACAAATTCCAGGAAGGGATTGGAAAAGAAAAGAGCGTGGAGAAGCGTGGTATCACGGAGATTCTATTGGTTCAATAATTGGGCAAGGATATATTCTTACAACCCCAATTCAGCTTGCAGTAATGACAGCAAGAATAGCAAACGGAGGATACGCAGTAAAACCGACATTATTCAAAGACCCTAACGACACAAGAATATTAAGAAAAGAAAACAAGTTATCCAGTTCAGATATAGAATTCAACTCAATTGGCATAGACCCATATCATCTTTCAGTTGTTCAAAAAGGAATGTATGCAGTTGTAAACGCGCAATACTCAACAGGTAATTCAGCATACATAAATTACAAAGGGCAAAGAATGGCAGGAAAAACAGGAACAGCACAAGTTGCAAGAATAACAATGGAAGAAAGAGCACAAGGAATCCGCAGTCAATATTCAATACCTTGGAACCGCAGGCATCACGCATTATTTGTCGGATATGCTCCATATAACAACCCAAGATTTGCAATATCAGTTGTTGCAGAACACGGAGTAAGTGGAGGAGTAGTAACTGCTCCAATGGGACGCGACATAATGTTAAGAGCATTAGAACTCTATTCATAAAATAAAGAAATAAAACAATTTCATAACTTGCAAAAAACAAGAAAAAATTTATAATGCAAAGCAGGTTGGAAAAAATCCAACTTGAAAGTGTAGAAACTTTCCGTCAAGCGAACCGGCCAGCGCAATGCTGGAAGGTGGTCGAATAACAAACGAACGAAAGCAATTTCGGTTGCCTTTTGTGCGTAAAATAAATCACACTATTGCTTGACATAGTTTCTAACTTCCAGCTGATTTGCTGAAAGTGCAGTCAGTTTTTGTTTAAAACTAAAAAACAAAAATAAGGAGTTAAGCTATGACAAAAAAAACAACAATATTTTTAATAACAATCATACAAATAATAACTATAAACAACTAAAAGCATACGAAGTATGCAGAGGTGGAACAGACTATCCAGCTTGGGACCAAATATGTGTATACAATGCAGACGGAAACCACAGATGTGGAACAGATGACCACGGAATACCAAATGGTTGTATAAGTATAGCATATTGTAATTTAGGACAATATTGCACAGAAGCAGTATTAGCAGTTAATCCAGGCCCAAGAGCAGGACAAATGGCATGCACAAAATGCGAAGATATAACAAAAGACACACCATTAATATTAAGACAAGGTTCAACAAAACTTGAAAAAATAGAATTCGGTCAAGCAGTTATAGATCCAAACTTAATTGAATACTAAATTTAACGGATTCAACCGGATTTTAATATTTAAAGTATATTTTTAGTGTTTCTAAAAATGAATGGATATGACTTGCACAACCTCCATATCCATTCACC
>CASDRH010000021.1 GCA_949283075.1 uncultured Pseudomonadota bacterium
ATTTCGCAAGCCGGGCGACCAAAGCAGAATTTCCAGCCCCGCCGTAAATCAAAAATCTATACTCTTATCGAGGTGTAACTCAGTTTGGCTAGAGTGCCTGCTTTGGGTGACGAAGCCGACCGCTGCCGGCGGCAGAAAAGGGAGGCTGAGGAAGCGCAGCGAAACAGAGCGATGCGCCGCATAGGCACAGCGCGACAATTTCGCAAGCCGGGCGACCAAAGCAGAATTTCCAGCCCCGCCGTAAATCAAAAATCTATACTCTTATCGAGGTGTAACTCAGTTTGGCTAGAGTGCCTGCTTTGGGAGCAGGATGCCGCAGGTTCAAGTCCTGTCACCTCGACCAAAAAAGACGGTTTTCTAAACCGTCTTTTTCTTATGCCAAAAGGCTCTAAACCCCTTAAAATCGGGGCCTCCCGCCTTTTCCGTTTTCACCTTGAGATAACTTGAGATTGCTCAAGATGGGTTGAATGCCAACCGAATGTCATCCCAATGGCATACCGTATTTGATTTTTAACATATTGATGATCTGATTTTTTTATGATAAAATTAAAATATCATAAAAGGGAGAATAATAATATGGGTGATAATAATATTCAACTTTTTGAAGATAAGCCTATTCGTACTGCGTGGGATGATGAAAAGGAAGAGTGGTACTTTTCTATTGTTGATGTAATATCGGTTTTGACAGATCAACCAACACAAAGAAGTGCAAGTAATTATTGGGCAAAATTGAAACAACGCTTGAAAGAAGAGGGTGCAGACCAGTTGCTGATAAATTGTCAGCAACTGAAATTAAAGTCGCCGAAAGATGGAAAAAAATACAAAACTGATGTTGCTGATACAGAACAATTATTACGCATTATTCAGTCTGTGCCATCGAAAAAAGCAGAGCCATTTAAGATGTGGCTTGCACAGGTTGGTAGAGAAAGAATAGAAGAAACTATTGATCCTGAATTGGCAATAGACAGAGCGGTTGAAACATACCAGAAAAAAGGATATTCTGAAGATTGGATACATCAAAGACTTTTGTCTATTCGTATAAGAAATGAGCTTACTGATGAATGGCAAAAGCGTGGTGTTGAAAAAGGCAAAGAATATGCAATCCTTACAGATGAAATAACAAAGGCTTGGTCAGGTATGAGCACAAGGCAATATAAAAATCTTAAGGGATTAAAAAAAGAAAATTTGCGTGACAATATGAGTGACCTTGAACTTGTTCTGACAATGTTGGCTGAAGCTTCAACAAAGGAAATTTCTCAGTCAGAAAATCCAAAAAATTTTGAAGAAAACAAAGCTGTTGCAAACAAAGGCGGTAAGGTTGCAGGAGATGCAAGAAGATCCATTGAAAGCCAAACAGGAAAATCTGTTATCACATCAAATGATGCAAAAAAACTAAATGAAGTTGTAGTTGATCTGATTGAATCTGCCTCTTCAAAAGATAATTAATATAGACTTGTTCAATCATAACCACTAGTTGATAGTGGTTATGATTTTTTTATCCTCTATAATTACATTCTCCTTTCACTGCACCATTTTATAAATTCTGATTTAAGAACTTTGAGATTTTTACCTACTTTGATTGCAGGAAAATCATCACGGTAGAAAAGTTTTCTTGCAGTCGGTATTGAACAACCGATTATTTTTGCCACATCCATTGGCGTTAAAAATACAAACTCATCATTTTTATTTTCATTATTCATATGTAAACCTCCTAAATTACCAACCGAAATAATAAGTTTCTTCCTGTTCGGTTTTTGAATCAAGTATCTTTATAAGTTTTGCTAGTGTGATTTTAGAACCTCTTTCTCTCATTTTCTCAACGATTTTCTCAAGCTTTTTTCTGTCGTGAATGTAATAAGTATCATCGAAATCTTCTTCACCAGCCTGTATCGTGTCAATGAAATTTGTAATCAAATTCGTAAGTCCGTCAGTACAGTTTCCTGACTTCGGCGTTTCGTAATCGAGAATTGTATCTCCGATTAGAGTTTCCGCTCCGCCTAAGTCAAAATAAAGCTCAAGATTTTTCTTCAGCAACCTCTCATCAAACAGTTTTGCGTCTCTGCACTTGTGTCCCTCTGCATCACTGTAAGTCATATACTTGTAGTCGGGATTGTACGAAACATAAATACCGAACTCTTTTAATTTTGAAATGTATTCATCCATACTGTAACTTTCAGCCATTGCAGTAAGAGCATCTTCAATAATTATCTGTTTCCATTTCGGATTTCTGTTTCTTCTTGTCTTTGCTTCTGTAACATCCCAGCCGTTTTGTAAGCAAATACTGTTCGAATAATTTTTGATTCTTTCAAGTTTCTGATTAGAAATAGTCAGTTTCTTTCCGTTTTCAAAGTTCACACTGTTGATTACAAGATGATTATGTATGTGTGCTTTGTTGGTGTGAGTGACTACAAGCACTTGATAACCTTCAAACAATTCTGCCATTTGCAAGCCGACTTCGTGTGCCTGTTCAGGAGTTATCCTGTCATCAGGAGAGAAGGATTGTATCATATGGTAGTAAGTTCTGCCGTCAGTTTTTCCAAATGTTTTCTTCACTTCTGCAAATTCATACTCGCAGCTTTCCGGCATACAGTCTTTACCGCTGATAAGTTTATCAGTGGTTTTTTCTTTGTTGCACACATAATTAATGACAGTTCTCGGATTTATTTTCCCTGAAGTGAACTTAATAATTGCCATACCTTTGCCACCTCCTGACGCATTTCTTTTAAATCAACTGCATTACACATTCCTGAATTGACTGCTCTTGTCAGCTGATTAAGATTGTTTCCTATTCGTCTTAACTCATATTCAACGCCTTCAATGCCTCGAATAATTTTGATTTCTTTATGCAAAGCACAGTCACGAAGATAGGGAGCAATGCTTTTATATTTAGTGCTTGCATACATCTCTATCAATTCTTTTTCTGTTTTTGTTACCCTGAAATTTAAAATTTCTGTTCTGTTATTATCTATCGTTTTTTACCTCCAAAATTCAAATAGGGGTTTGGGCATAGCCCAAATGTCTTTGTTTTGCGCCGTGGCGTAATACAAAGACGAAACTCGCCTAACAGTCAGCGTTGCTGACTGATGCAGTGCGGTGCAAAGCACCTTTATTCATGATTCTTTTAAATTACCGCCACAAACGCCAACAAACCGATTTTTATATGTATTCCGATTTGTTACTTGCTTTTGCTCAAAACCTTTCAGATTGTTCGTCAGCATTTGCTGAACCGGGTGCGGTTCATAATTTGAGTACCGTGTAAAGATTACTCTGCCTTGCGTTATCGAAGTATCTTTCCGAAACAACTATCAGCCCTTTTTCAGAAAGATTTCGGATCGCCTTACGGCAGGAGTTCTCACACATACCGCAGTACTTTGCAATGTTAGGAACGGAGTAATAACTCATCCCTTTAGCATCACCTCTGCTTGTCAGAAAGCTGTACACCACAAACTCCATAGGAGTTAAGCTTTCGTCAAAAATTTTATTTGGCAGAAGAAAGAAATTGCCTTTTTGCTTTTTCATAAATTCACCCCCTCACTTACCCTTGCACACTTTTTATGCCTTTTGAGCCAAACTTTTTAAAAAACCCCTTCACTATATAGCCGCCAAAATGGCAAAAAATGAGGGTGTTTCAATTTTATTTACAAAATATTTACATACGCCTCCATATATTTAGCCGTTAAACAAATACCTTTGAGCCATTTTAAAAATTATCCTCTCACTTATACTTGCACACTTTTTAAGCCTTTTGAGCCAAATTTTTTTATCACAAAAAAGATAACAGATTTTTTAACCTTCCGTGTATCTTCAGAAGATACATTTTGCAGTTCATTCATCAACCTGCACAAACAATATGTAGTGGATAAATCAGTTAATTGATTTATCCACTACAACTCATAAAACCTTATTGACACAAACCAACACTTTTTACCTGTTATTTATGTATCTTCCAAAGATACATCTTTTTTATTTTCAGCGTTTTGCACAATACTTTTTGAAACAAAAAAATAGCAGTTTCTCAATTAAGAGAAACTGCTATTTGTATATGTGAGTTAACGAGACAAAAAATTATTTAGTGATAATTTAATTATGTTGTCTTAAAGTTATGTTATGCATCGCTTTAATTTATATTAAGAAAAGTTTTGCGCATGTTCTTATTGATGGTATGAACTGTAAGATGTTTTTAATAAAGAAAATTACTAAGGAACATCTTGAAACAAAATAGTCACATGCAATGATTATACAAGAAGCAAAGCCAAAATTAAAGAACATGTAAATAATGTGGTTAAAACATCGAAATAGTTTGTAAAGATTTGATTCGATATTTTTATGTGCAAATATGATATAAAATTAGTTGGGCAAGCCTCTACAAGTTTTAATCTTATGTTTCCGTCTAATATTAAACTGTATTTTAGTCGAACAAAATTGGCCAATTGCAGTTTTTATATTATGTGTTTATAGATTGATTATAGAAAAACACCGTTGAATATATTTAATTTAGATTTTTAGATATCAATTAAAAGTTAGAATCAATAAAATTTTTGCTATTAAGATAATAAATATTTTTTTGAGAAAAGTTATTAAATATATTCGAATAAATAACATTCACATCCAAATAAAATAGATGTATAATTATAATAATTTTACTAAGATAGATTGAGATACATTGAAATGAAATTAAGTTAAATGAAAAGATTCATATTTTATGATATTGTATTGCAAATATAATATTTGGAGGTATTATTTGTGAGTGACAGTTTGTGGAAAAAACCAAACAGTTTTTCATTAGTGTTAAGATGTACCAAAAAAAAATATGCTAAAGCATTTTTAGAAAAAGGTCAAATTAAATTTAGCACTCCTCAATCATGGGTGGAATACGGTAAAAAATATGGGGACGGGCGCGGAGATTGCCTTGAAGGAACAATAGCATGTTTTAATAATTTAGATTTTGAAAACAAAATTTCTATTCTCAAAAAATACGAATTTTACAACAATAAAAATAATCTTATTAAAATGAAGTGTGGGAATCGAATATATATAAAAATTAAACGAGATATGCAATTACCATGTTTTTGTTTGTATTACCTGAAAACCGAAATGTTTAATTGTCCTGCAAAAACAGGTGTTCATAAACTTAAAACCAGTATCCCTGGTTCTTATTTTAGGGCTTTTGCAGATAATATTTCACGAGAAAAAGCTGAAATGTTGCCAGAAGAAGAGCGTCCTGTGCTTCTGGTAATAAATAATTACCCAGAATTTAAAAACAGATTAATTAATAAGCTGATATCAATGGGGGTTAACTCAAATGAAATTATTGAAACATTGGTTACTTATTACGATTTTGATCAATATGGTGAAATGGGTTGGATTGATTTAGATATAGAATCGCCTTTGGAATTGGTTTTTAAACATATAAAGTTTAAAGATCAAAACGAAGGTAGGTTTATTATAAATACAAAAAATGAGAAAACATTGTTAATGTTAAAAGAACCTATTGAAATTGGCCCGCTAGATGATATATGCTTAATATGTGATAAATATTTATACGAAGGGGTAGATGTAGAATTAACAGCAAATGTGGTATTGGAAAAATAATGAAAGATTAAATTTTAATTTTCCAGCTAAACAATTCACAAAATTTTATTAAGAATACAGTATATTAAACGCACCAAGCAAATCATTGCTTGGTGCGTTTATGTGTTTTTTATTTTGCAAAAAATAAAATGAGAAAAACATTATTAAATTTTTTTATAATAGTTGTAAACTGTATATTATGCTTACAAGTATTAGTAATAAACAAATGTAAAAAATTATATTTTAGGCAATTTTCATTATTTTATTTTATAACGTGCAGATAGTTTCTTTATATCTGGATGATTTTTTATTTTATTAGTTGATTTTGAATTTTTATTTTTTCTTAAAGATTCAATTTTTTTATTAAATTTATAGTAATAATTTTTTTGAAAATCTTTTAATCTTCTAAACTGTATGGTTCCGATTACAACATGGTCATTTTTTCCTCCTTTTATTTTAAATATGTCCTTATTATCCCTATCATAAGGGCCTGTCACTCGTGAATCTCCCAAATGAGAGGTGTTGGCTTGAATAATAAACGCGTGTAAATCTCTGACTGCAGAGTCGATTATATTGGAAAAATATGTTGTGTCAGGATTAAATACAGAAGCTGCAATTATATCGCTGTTTCCTTTCAATATTGCACGAGCCATAATATCTGTTAATTCATAGCATACTATAGGAGTAAGCCTAACTCCTTTCCAGTGAAACACTTGATAATTTGCATATTTTCGATCTCTACATACAAATCCTTTTTTTGCTAATTCTTCAAACTCAATAGGAGAGTAATCATTCTTTTCCCGAATATGCACAAAAACATTTTTATATTCTTTGCTCCCATTTTTGAATGGAAGCAAAGTGGCTAAATAGTTGTATTTTTGATCTGTATCATCTCCTAAATATTGTAAACCTGTTACTATGGCAATCTGAGAATATTTTGAAAATCTTATTAGATCTTTTATCCAATATATTGGAAAACATAATTCTGGCAAAACAAGAAGCATTACTTTGTCTTTTTTAGACTTAAGACAAGAATATGATTCTTCTAATATTTCAAACAGCATTTTTTTGTCTTTTAAAGTTAAATTTTCCCATCGTTCTAGCCCTTGAATACACTTTTCATTTGTTATATCTATGCTACCAACTGCAACATCCACGGTTTTAGGAGGAATTATATTGAATGTAGGCATATCTATTTTTTCAAGAATGTAATCTTCACTCTCAAAAATTATATTATTGTTAATTTCAAATGGAATGTATCCCATATGATTTATTTTTGAAAATTTTTCAACCAAAGGTTCACTTGTATATTTAAAAGATGATTTATTCTTGTTTTCAGAATGGTAATGAAAAAACAATAATAATAGCAATTCATCGTAATGAATAAATCGTGGAGACCATACAAATTTAAATGATGTCAAGATATCTTCGGGGAATTTTCCAAGTTGATTTAATTTCATTTTAGTATAAGAAACATCCTGGTCATATTCCAAATAATTAGCAAGAGGAAAAGACACATAACTATGATCAAACATATTACAATTTATATATTTTAATACCGAATTAAGTTTAGTTTTAAAATGTTTTTTTGCTAGATCGATGTCGATTGATAATGCTAGATGTAAACAAATATCTAAATGTTCTTTCAGTGTATCTTTTGCAATTCTATTTATTTTACTAACCTTTTTAAAAACATTTCTATCTAAAGAATTTGGTTTTAATGCGTTTATTTCTGATTTAGTTGATGAAATAAATTTATGTAACTTGACATTTTGCCCACACACAACTAAAAAATACATATAGTTAAGCCAATTGGAATAAAATTCAACTCTTTGACTACCTGTAAAAAAATTTTCTATTTGGGATATTTGCTTATATATTTCTTTATTTATATCTTTGTCAAGAGTATTAATATGTGCATATCTATGTGGCAATGCGGAAAAAAATCTTCCCACTTTAAATGAATCGATTCCTAAAAATCCAATATCTCTTATTTTGTTTTCTTTTGTAAAATTCTCTATGCTATAAACTGTTTCATCAAAGTTAGTAAAATCTAAATAAGAATTAGGTAATGGCTCTGATTGACTAGGAATTATCTTAATAGTTTCATTATATATATCAATTAGTGCTCTAGATTCTTTGTGATCAATATATATTATTTTTATTTTGTTGGATTGCACATATAAAGATTTATAACCAACAAAATAATATGAATTTTTGTCTTTTTTCAATATATCAGTTTTTACAAAAATACTGTCTAATATATCTTGGTTGGTATAATTCTGAGACAGAGATTTGTTAATAACAATTAAAATATCATCCACATATCTACCATAATATATCAATCCGTCCAAAGATTTTATTTTTTTATCAAAATCTTTTAGATATATATTTCCTATAAGCATTGAACTGAATAAGCCAATTGGTAAGGGATATTCATTTTGTTTTAAAGTTTCGATATCTTTTCTTAAAGGCAAAATCAATTCTTTATATGCACTATATACTTTATGAAAAAAATTGGTTAATGAACTTATTTGAGTAATAATTTCGTGATTTTCAAAGTACCTTTTTATTTCATCAAATTTAAACGCTACAGAGTAAAAGTATGATTTTATATCAAGTGATAATAAAATAGAATCGTTTTTCCTATCATAATTCTTTTCCATTGAAGAGAAGGCATTATTTCTCCAAGAAGAATATTTTGTAAAATATCTATTAAAAAGCACTCTACTTTCAAATGATATTTCATCTTCATTAGGGAATAATGAAGACATATTTATTGTATTTCCATAAACATTATGTGACAGTAATTGTTTATCTTTATCTATCTTAGATAAGAAAACAGTCCACAATGTATCAAAGATATATATTTCAATTGGAGCGTTGATGAAAAAGTTTACACTTTTCATTTTTTTATCTCTTTGGATAGTATTTGATACTGGTTTGCTAGAATTGGTGGCGGCTGTATCGAATTTTTTGGGAATCACAAAAAAGTCGATTTTAGCAATTAGGTCATCAAAATATTTAATGGATTTATTTGCGTTTGGATGGCATAGAACATTTGCCATTATTGAGAAGGTGTTTTCCATCGAGATTTTATCATATTCAAACTCTGCTATTTTTTTACGCATAAGAATAAAGTTCTTATTATAATAATAATAACTTTTCAATTTTCTATAAGCGCCTTTAAGCATTTTTATATTTTCAGAAAGATCTTTAAACATTAAACTCCCCTTGCTTATTCACTGAAGATTTTGACTAAAATATAGTATCATATTTTAAATAAATATACAATTATTGTTATTTAAACAGATTATTGCAGAATTTTTAATGTAATAGCAAATTTCGCAATACAGTAAATAGTGAATTAACTAACTGCTTGAATTTTTATTTGGGCTTCCAAAGTTACGCTTAATATTTAATAAAAAGGTCTATGGTGCAATCAGAGCACCATAGACCTTTTTATTTAGTAGAATATTATGATGAGGTTTTGTTACTTTATGGTTTTATTGAAGATACATCGCAATTTTATAATTTAAGTTTACGAGGG
The DNA here is from genome assembly GCA_949283075.1 of uncultured Pseudomonadota bacterium. Taxonomy (GTDB): domain Bacteria; phylum Pseudomonadota; class Alphaproteobacteria; order Rs-D84; family CASDRH01; genus CASDRH01. The sequence goes on from CASDRH010000021.1 coordinate 9,122, forward strand.
TTTCCTGTTTTAAAAGTGTCTAATGTACTAAACTGTCAATATGAGTTTTAGGATTTTTTCTATATGTAAAAGCATCATCAAGTTGCCAACCGTTTTTATCTTTTTCAAGTCTACACATAATATCATAAACATTATGTTTATGACCAAATGATATGCTGCCTTCTATGCAGAGATATTCACAAGTGAGAAGGGCATTGCGCTCTTCTTCAGATCTAAAAAAGAATCTTATTCCGAATGCCAAATTCCCAAATTTATCAACTTTTGTATAGTTGTCAATCAAGAAACGCCTGCGGTGTTTATTCAATCTAATAGAATCTAATCTTATGGGATAGGGTGATTTATTTGTTCGTATATCAAAACACGAAGCATAAAACTTCATATATGGATTTGTAAAATTTTCTTTAAAGCCAAATTCAAACTCTATATATCCAAATCCATAATCATTAAAATTAAGATTTGCAAAATTCAATTCGTCAAGTTCCGAGTATAATTTATCACTAACAATTGCTTTACAGGAATTAAAAATCAACCTATTAGGTTTTAATTTTTCGGATTGTTTGTTTACTGAATTGTTTATTTCAAATAATATGAATTTTCCATCTAACATAAAGTAATCTCCATATAATTTAATTATATATTTATAGTAACATAATTTATTTATTGTTTCAATATTTTAAAAATTCTGAGCCTTCAAATGCAAACATTGAAAATTGCAACATGTGTTTAAATTGATTTTAATAAAACTAATTTTAAATATGAGTTAATAGTTAATTATTAAAAATTGCTTTAATAAGGTAATTCTTTATATTTTAAAATGAATTTAACAGATTATAAACTAAACCCTAATTTATTAAAATAATAATATTACTAAAACATTAAATTGTTTATAGTATAAAATTTTATTAATCGCTCAAATGTGATATGATAATTAAATTATTAATGGTAATTTTTTTGTAAATCGTATGATAATATAAAATAGCTGATATTAAACTTTTGATATAAAAAAAATAAAGGAATTCCCATCTAAATAAGTTACACTTGAAAAAATTGCAAAAATTAATCGTAGAGAATATGAATACTTTTTTCGGAGTAACATTTATTAAATCGGAATGCAGAATTACCAATGGGCGGATGGATAATTTAGAAATTGATAAAATAACTATCCGTGATTTTTGAATACAAAAGAAGCATTAATAAAGATGTAATCAATCGGGGCCTGCTTTATCTAGAGAAGATAAATAATTGGACAAAACTGAACCGATATACCAAGCCCCAATATATTGATTTTATTGAGAAAAAGAAAAAATTCCTTGCTGATTTCCTAAAAGGTTACATCAGCAAGGACGAAGTTATGAAATTTTAAATTTACAAAGACAGTAAAAGGATTATTCATGTATTGTGTTAGCATTTTGCATTTGATTACTACTATAAATTTATTATATTAATTTATTATGTCATATAGTTTGTTCTTTTGATAAATAATAAAACTTATATAAATTTATTGTTAAACATTATTGTTCATTTAATTGGGTATTCTTGTATTATTTTACCATTTAGAGCCTTCCCGTTTTTCTTTTTGTTAACGCCTCCCCATTGTTTAAAGAAAAAAGCTACATTACTTTTCTGAGCTAGTTCAAGAAGTTCTTCTACCCATTTTTTTTCAATGGGTCTGCAATGTGGTCCAGATTCTCCTCCAACAATCAACCAATCAATGCCATCTAAGTTAATGTCTTTCAAACTTCCAATTAATGGCTCAGCTGAGATAAATTTAATATAGGCGCTTGTATTTTTAAGAATATCGCCTCTATACAAATATTTATCATTTTCAATAGTTACACCCAGCCATATATTTTTGGTCCATTTAATTTTTTTATTTAAGGATTTAAGCCTTTCGGGCCTTTTTGTTAAAATCTGAAATTGATGCTGAGGACATTCATTCATTGTTTTAAAAATAGACAATATTATATCATCTGGTACCTTTTCATGAAATATATCTGACATAGAATTAACGAATACTTTTTTTGGAGTCTTCCACTTTTTAGGTTCTTCAATCAGATCTTCATGAATGGTTACCTCAAAACCATTTTTATATCTTTTATTCCCCATTGCTTTTAATCTTTTAGCAAATCTATCCGCGTAACAATTCAAGCACCCGTCAGATGTTTTGGTGCACCCAGTTATAGGATTCCAAGTTATCTCGGTCCACTCAATTTTACTTGTTGACATTTTAATCTCTCCTAAACACAAGAATTTGTTTTCCATTTTCTTTTATAAAACTTACATTATATAAACTTTTTAATTCTTTTTTTATTTCACTTTTATAGCCGTCTGTAGGAAATATTGGATGCCTGTCAAGATCGTGATATAATTGTTCCAGTGAAATTTTCCCTTTTTTTGAATACTTTTTATATATGTATTTTGCGATATCAGTAATATTATAGCAATGCTCATCTGTATTTGTTGTAATTGATCCATCTTCAATAGAAAATTGTAGTTGTGTTTCAAGGCCGTGTGTTTTTTTATCTGATGATCTGTTCCCAAAATTTTTCCATGCAACTTTCTTGTATAATTTCATTCCCTCAATATTACCAGTACATAATAATAAATTATAAACCAATCCGTTGTTCCTGTTATAGAATGGAAAAGAAGCAATGAAATGCTCTCTTTGATTTTGTGATACAATTTTCTTAATTATATTTCGTATTCTTTCATCTAAAGCGTCACGATTATCGCTAAGCTTTTTTATACTGTCAATAGACATTTGGTATGTTTTTTCATATCGTTTAATTACATCTTCCTTTGTGGCTGTTTTTGCACCTCTTGTTGTGTCGTGTACCATATGATTGATTATAACATCACACCAAGCATTTAAAAATGGCTTTAATGCCTTCCAGTCAATGGTTGCCTTAAACGGATCATAAATTAGAAGTATATTTTTATTTAAGAATTTATGAGGGTGCATAGATTTTAAAAAAGAACTGCTGTCTTCAACAGAATAATGAAAATTAATGTGTGTAAGATTATTTGTTTGAATTTCTGATTTAAGATAATCTATTTTCCACTTTTCAAAATCGTTAAAATAAACATCTATTGATTTATTAGGATAATTTTCTGATAGTTTGTCAAGAGTTTTTGCAACTTTAATAGCCGTGCCTTCAATAATTTTCGACTTTTTTTCATCATAATAGAATCCACAATTTGACATGCAATCAATAAAAACAATGCCTGTGGATTTTTCATATCCTAAAATTTTTCTTGCCCAAGCATCAGTATAATTTTTTATCATTTCGAATTTTTTTATTGAATGAGGTTTCGCTTTATCAAAATTATTTTTCATAAAATCACCTTACTCAAAATTTTACCATATTAGATTTATTTAAACAATATAATTTTAATTTAAAATTATATTAAAGAGTTAATATATTTAACAAAATTCAAAGCATTAAATTAAGTAAAAATAGATTTTTAATATGTAATCTTATAAAATCGAGTCAAAATCGCGGACAAACAAGTAATTTATATATAAATCGTATATAATTAAACAATAATGATATTTTTAAACAACACGCGTTCAGATTAATATACATTTAGAAAATTAAGCAGGCCAAAATTCAAGTTTAATTTTATCTTAATTAAAAAGGTAAAGAAGATATTAGAAAAATAGAGGAATGGAAGCAATCCGTCACGCATACAATTTTATTTATCCACGCCTTTCGCCTGTGTATACGTCTAATGGAAACAAACAAAATCATGCGAATTGTCAGTCACGTGTTTGAATTACAGCAAGCCTGTGCCTGCTGTTTCCGCTGCAGTATGAATAAATTGTACAGGACTTCAAGAATAATTTACTGACATAATAAGTACAATAGAAAAAAATAGTTAATCTCCTGATCATGGTAATTGAAATGAAAAGTTGATTTAATCTATATTTTTATAAATGCTGAAGATTATTTTACCTGTTTGTTGCTGTAACTAATGATAGATTTATAAAATATACAGGTTGGTATATAAAGTAAATTAATTAATACAATTGATATTTATTTTACTGTAATATATAATTAAATTATATAATTTTGTTGTGATCTTAAGATACAAAAAAGATTACAACTATATTTAGAATTTTGAGAAAGGCTTATAAAATAAAATGGCTGTAACTGATTTGATGTTTTAATTACGGAGGATAAATTATGTACAGACAATGCGATGAGAAAATCTATGAGATGTATGAGAGCTTTATAAATAATTTTATAATTGATAAAAAAAATTATTTAGAAGATTCAGATGAAGAAGTCTTTACTAAACAAAATGTAGAAGAATGTATAGAACGTTTTATTAATAATCCCAACGAA
>CASDRH010000022.1 GCA_949283075.1 uncultured Pseudomonadota bacterium
GTTCATACTCAGGTTCTGGTTGTTGAGCCTTTTTTTCTGCAACATTATCATCAGAAGGCATAGGAGCAGCAACTGGTTTATCAGCCTTCATAGGAGGGGGTTCCGGTGCAGGTCCAGGTGCCATAGGAGGCATAGGAGCAGGAGCAGCCTTTTCTGGAGCATAAGGATTTCTTATATTATTATTTCTTGGTTGAGGTAATTGTCTAGGTTGAGGTCTATCAATTTCATAGACTTCAGATTCAGGGACATTTGTACCTTCAATTTTTGGTTCTGGTTGAATTTCTCTTTTCTCAACATTACTTGAAGAAACTATATATAAAGTTCCTTTTTGCTGTCTTGAGAAAGATTTATCATCTTGTATCTGTTCTGATATAGTTTGATATTTTCCAGTGTTGTTTGTATATTGAGCATTGATATCACTAGAATAAGAAACACATCCAGCAGATAATAAAATAAACAAAGATATTTTTGATGGTTTTATCATAACAAACTCCTTTTAATAAACACTAAATTAAGTATTTAAAACCCATTATTTGCTGATTATATCATATAAACCTTATACTAGACAAGAAATTTTTGTCAAAAACTTAAAAATAAAGGTTGTAATCATTGACTTGTATAAAAAATTTAAATACAATCCTATAACCAGTATGCCTATACCAGAGTTTATAATTCAAATTTTGATTCGCATACAGTTATATATTTGGGTTTATTTTAAAAAATCTTTATAAAAAAGATCCCATAGTTCAAATGGATAGAACGAGTCCCTCCTAAGGATTAAATGGGGGTTCAATTCCTCCTGGGATCGCCAGAAAAAACAAACAAATACAAATATATATAACATAAATAATAAAAACTAAATGAGGTAAACTATGGCACTAAAAAATATGGAAGATTTAGTAGCACTTTGTAAGAGAAGAGGATTTATTTTTCAATCAGCAGATATATACGGAGGTTTAAAAGGTGTATATGATTGGGGTCCAATTGGGGTTGAGTTAAAAAATAACGTAAAACGTGAATGGTGGAGTGCAATGGTATATAACCGAGATGATGTCGAAGGTTTAGATGCAGCAATATTAACAAATAAGTTAGTATTAAGATACTCTGGCCACGAAGATACATTCTCAGACCCATTAGTTGATTGTAAAAAATGTAAAATGCGTATGAGAGAAGATAAATTAAAAGAAAAGGGTGTATGCGATTACTGCGGTTCAACAGATTTAACAGAACCTCGTCCTTTTAATTTGATGTTTAAAACAACAGTCGGTCCAATAGTAGATGATGAATCTTATGCTTATTTAAGACCAGAAACAGCACAAGGTATCTTTACAAACTTTAAAAATGTAATGGATACTACATCAAGGAAAATTCCATTCGGAATTGCACAAATTGGAAAAGCTTTCAGAAATGAAATAACTCCAAGAAACTTCATATTCCGCGTTCGTGAATTAGAACAAATGGAATTAGAATTTTTTGTAAAACCAGGTGAAGATGAACAATGGCATAAATACTGGATAGATACACGTAAAAAATTCTGGATATCTATGGGATTAAGTGAAGAAAATCTTCATTTTGAAGTTCATAAAAAAGAAGATTTATCACATTATTCAAAAGCAACAACAGATATATGCTATCGTTATCCTCACGGAATTGATGAAATGGAAGGAATTGCAAACAGAACAGATTTTGATTTAGGTTCTCACACAAAGAATCAGTCAGAATTAGGAATAACAGCAAAGGTTAAAAACAACCAACATAGTATATCTGAATTCTCATATACAGATGTTGCGACAGGACAAAAATTTGTTCCATTTGTAATTGAGCCATCTGCTGGAGTAGAACGTTCTTGTTTAGCATTAATATGTGAAGCATACACAGAAGAAACTTTGGATAACGGAGAAACAAGAATAGTTTTAAAGTTTAAAAAGAATATTGCTCCAATAAAAGCAGCCGTAATTCCTCTTGCAAAAAATAATGACCAATTGGTATCAAAAGCAACAGAAATAAAAAATGAATTACAAAGCTTAGGTATTGGACGTATAGCATTTGAAAATACAGGAAACATCGGAAAAGCATATCGTAAACACGATGAAATTGGAACACCATTATGTATTACAGTTGACTTTGAAACATTGGAACAAAATCCACAAACAGTCACAGTAAGAAACCGTGATACAATGGAACAAATAAGAGTTCCTGTAAGTGAAATTGCTTCATACATACAGGATTTTTATAAAAAATAAAAATTTAAAGGGTGGTGAAAATGACTATCTATAAAATTAATAATTTCAAAAGAATATCAGCATTCATATTTATATGCTTATTGGCATTCTTATCATTAACAATAAAAAATATTTTCAGTAAAAAAGTAATAGACCATTACACAATTTACGGAGTATTTGATGATATAGATGGCATTTTCACCAATTCTGATGTCAGGTTATCGGGAAAGACAATAGGAAAGGTAATAGGCATAGAACTTGATAACAATATGTCAGTAATGGTAAAAATGCAGATAGAAAGTGCATACAAAATACCAACAGACAGTTCAATATCAATCCATACAAACGGATTACTTGGTAATAAATATTTAGAAATAGTTGCCGGAGGTATGGAAGAATATTTAGAAGCAAATGATAAAATAACATATTCTCAAAGCTCAATAAATATAATGGAGCTTTTATCTAAATATATAGATAGTATAAAAGTAGAACAAAAGAAATAATATAAAATAAGATGTTATTAAACTTATCAGTAAAAAACATTGTTTTAATAAAATATTTAGATTTATCTTTTGATAAAGGATTAACAGTTTTTACAGGAGAAACAGGAGCAGGAAAATCAATTCTGCTAGACGCATTAGCATTAGCAATCGGAGGAAAAAGCACTCCATCAATAATAAGGAAAGGCGAAACAACAGCATCAGTAAGTGCAGTATTCAATATAGAAGGGTCAATTCCATTAATTGAGATTATGACAGAAAATGAAATCCCATATAATGATGGAGAAATAATTTTAAGACGAGTAATATCATCAGATGGGAAAAGTAAATCATTTATAAATGATATACCGGTATCAATAGCATTATTAAAAGAAGTTGGAGAAATACTGGTAGAAATACACGGACAATTTGATAACCAAGGATTAATGAATCCATCAAACCATATAAAAATACTCGATGAATTTGGAGGTTTAACAAACGAAGTATCATTATGCAAGACAGCATTTACAAATTGGAAAAGTAAAGAAAAAGAACGCATAGATTTAGAACAATCAATACAAAAAGCAAAAGAAGACGAAGAATATATAAGATATAATCTGGAAGAATTAGAAAAATTAAACCCAGTAAAAGATGAGGAAGCAATACTTTCAGATAAAAGAAAATCTTTTATGCAAAACAAAAAATCATCAGAGATTTTAAAAGATACTTTACAGTTATTTAATACATCAACTGGAACATCAATTACGTCAAATATTCGCGATATAATATCAGGAGTTTCAAAACTTATACATCAAATACAATCAGAAGAAGATGAAACAAAATCAAAATATGATGAAATCATAGAAAAATTAGAAACAGCATCAGATATAATAGACTCCTCAAATTACGAATTAGATAAAATCTTATCAGAAACAACATCATATGAAAACATAGACGATATTGAAGAAAGATTATTCAAAATTCGAGAACTATCCAGAAAGCATAATTGCTTACCGAATGAATTATCTGATGTAATGGAAAAATTCAAAAACAGCTTAAATAATATAGAAAATTCAGATATAAAATTAAAAGAAACAATCGCATCAGAACAAAAAGCAAAATCAGAATATTTTGAAATAGCAAAATCTTTACACGATAAAAGAGCAGAATGCGGAAAGGTATTATCAGAAAGAATAAATAAAGAATTACCAGATTTAAAATTAGAAAAAGCAAACTTCACCGCTCAAATAATTGCAACAGATAACGAAAACGAAGCAACTGCAAATGGTATAGATTCTGTTCAATTCGTAGTATCACCAAATGTAGGAATGCAATCAGGATTAATCCATAAAATCGCATCAGGTGGAGAGCTTGCACGATTTATGCTTGCAATAAAAGTTGTATTAGCAAAATCAAATCCAGTATCAACATATATATTTGATGAACTTGACACAGGAATATCAGGAGCAACATCATCAGCAGTTGGAGAAAAGCTTTACAGACTATCAGAAAATATACAAGTAATGTTAGTAACACACTCTGCACAAGTTGCATCATTTGGAACATCACATTTCAAATTATCGAAAAAATCTGTTGTATCAAATGGAGAAGAGTTAGTAGAAACATCAGTAGAAAAGCTAACTCACTCAGGAAGATTAAATGAAATCGCAAGGATAATTTCAGACGACAAAATAACAGATACAGCATTACAGCAAGCTGCTCATTTATTAGATAAACAAAAAATATAAAAAGATTAAAAAGCCAGCCTGAGAGAAAATAAGGAGTGTGCTATGAATCTTAAAAACTCCCAGACTGATATAAAGAACAATAAAAATATTTCATAAAAATAAAGGTGTAGCCAAAACCAACACAGTGCCGACCAGTAAATTTGATTAATACTCAATTAAATTAGGGTCCACACGAGAAATCCCAATTTCCGGCATAGATTCTAATATATCCATAGCATTCATTTTTGCTTCACATTTACTAGGTAGCATATAAGAAAATCTGCTTGGATCATTACTTTCGCTATACATTATTTTACCATTTGGTAATGTATGTTTATATATGTCTTTTGAATTTCCAATAGCACATGTATTCCATCCATCTTTTGATAAAGATAAGCAACATTCTGGGACATAATCAGGATTTAATCGTTCATATATAATATCGCTATTATCAGAAAATGATAAACATACTTTAGTAATTAATGAGGTACCACCGTTATTTATCTGATAACTATTAATTACAGATGAGTATTTGCATCTATCCATTCCAGAAGAATCATTAGCTATTCCTTTACAATATAATTCAACATTTTTGGCGACTTGTCCTTGACATTCAACATTAACGATAATGTCTTTTAAAGGTTTATCTTCTGCAAAGGCTTTTTGTTCCATAAAGAAAAATAAAGAACATAACATAAAAGTAATTTGTGCTAATTTATTTTCATTAAAAATATTTGTGTGTGTATTTACTATTTTTTCCATAGCTATCCTCCTGTCTGTTTATTCTTAATAACAATTTGCACGGCAAAAAATCACCAGCAAACAGATGACAACAACCTATAACGACCAAAGCTGGAAGTTAAGAACTATACAGACATAGCGCGATATATTCGTAAATGTCGCAAACAAGCAATATCTTGCGAACATAGATTTTATTTTATCGACCTTCCAGCATAAAACTGGTTGGCCACGTTTGTCTGTATAGAGGTTCTTACGCCTCAGAAAGCCGGTTGCCGACCATCCAAACAGCATTATAAAATTTTTTATAATTTTTGCAATAAGTAAAAAGATTCAGATTTAATAATAAAGAAAATATAAATGATTAAAGGATACAGCTGAGATAGAAATAAGGAGGTTGTGCTATGAATCTTAAAAACTATCCCAGCTGATAATAGAAGCGATAAAAATATTTTATAAAAATAAAGGTGTAGCCTTATACAAACAAAACCGACCAGTAAAATTGATTAATACTCGATTAAGTTAACATCAATCGTTGCTAACCCAATATCAGGCATTAATGATAAAATATCAGCAGAATCAAATTCCCAATCGGTGCATTTTTTGTATTCCATACATTGCGGAGTTGCAGTCCAAGTTTTTGTGTCTCCCCATCTGCAGTCAGAACAAGCCCAAGATGGTTTGTATGATGTATCACTTGAATATCTACAACCATTACTATAATTTAAAGTAACACCACGTGAAGCTGTGGTCTTACAACCGCAACCATAAGATGGTTTAAAACTACAGTTAACAATACCATTATAAGAATCATAACTACAACTTGCACCATGTGTATCATGAACATTTGAGCAACCCCATCTTAAACAAGTTATTTCTGTAATACACCTACCTTCAAATTTTTTCCCATTTGCTTCAATTGTTAATTTTTCCCCATTAAGATGAGCTCTGATTTTAACTTCTTTTTGTTGAGCAAATCCTTTATCAACTGGAAGAGCAGAGCAAAAAATAAATATAAAAAATCCGAATAAAAATAATTTATGGTAATAAATACCATTTTTGCGTGTTATATTTTTCATAGCTTTCTCCTTACTATATTTTTTATGCAAAGCTATAAATAAAAGGCAAAACGAACAACTTGCAATTTAATTACAGCTGGAAGTTGAGAACTATATAACACGCTAAATAGTGCGACATATTCGCCACAAGAAGTATCACGTAAACGTGATATTACCAGGTTTATTCTATCGCCTTCCAGCATTGCACTGGTCGGCCGCGTGTTAAAGAAGTTTCTCACACTTCGGGTTGGGATTGCTTACCAACTTGCCAATGATTATAAAATTTTTTAGAATTTTTGCAAGAGAGGATTTTATAACTTATAAAAGTATTTATTCTTCTATAAGATATTTTCTGCGATTGCCTTTGTAATGTTTACCTTTTAATTCTAAACTATCACCAGATTTAAAAATTTGACTTTCTATCTTAACATTAACAATATCATTTTCATTAAATACTTCATCTGTAATATTGCATTTAATATAATTTTCTGTGTATCCGTGTTTACCATCACCTTCAATCAATACTTGCTTTATTTTGCCAACAGAAATTTTTAACAAATGTTTTAAATTTTTATCTGCAATCTTGCGTAAAGTTTTAGCTCTTGTCTTCGCAATTTGTTTATCAACATTATCTTTCATATTGTCGCCAGCAAAAGTTCCAGGACGAGGAGAGTATACAAAAGTATGTATATGAGAGACGCGAGCTTTTTTTATAGTCTTTAATAAAATTTTAAAATCAGTTTCTGTTTCATTTGGAAATCCTGTAATAACATCAGCACCGATAGCGACGTGATTTCCTAATTGTTCTTTTATTTTATAACATAAATTTAAAAATTGTTTTCCAGTATGACGACGACGCATATTTCTTAAAACATCATCAGAAGCGTGTTGTAAAGAAAAATGGAAATGAGGCATAATTTTTTTATTATGTTTAGCAAGTTGTATCAAATCAGTATAATCACAAGCAGGGTCTAATGAAGAAAATCTGATTCGTTTTATTTGCTTAAATTCTTTTAATATATCTTTAACCAAATCTGTAAGAGGCTTTATTGATAAAGAATCTGCATTATAGCTAGCAATATCAACACCTGTTAAAACAATTTCTTTATATCCATTTTCAACGACGGATTTTATCTGATTAAATATTTGTTCTTTTGATAAAGAAACAGACCTACCACGTAAATTAGGAACTATACAAAAAGAGCAATTATTTCTGCAACCTTGCTGTATTTGAATAAAAGCTCTAGTTCTTCCTTCAAAATTTTGTATTTCAAAATCAGAATAATCAGATTCTAAATCAATTTTATTATTTTTTAAATCTTGCACATATACCTTATTTTTTTCACCATTCATAATATCCTCTTTTATTTTTTTGTAAAATTGAATATTAGTCTTTTCCTTATTACCAAGGACGAAATCAACATAATCCATATCATTATACTTATTATAGCTAGCATTTGCAGAACAGCCACAAACTATAAATATAGCATCAGGATTATCTTTTCTATATTTGCGAATACTTTGTCCGATTTGGCGTTCAGCTTCTGCTGTCACAGCACAAGTATTAAAAATAAACACATCTCGAGATTCGCTTAAATTGCTTAATCTAGCATTTTTTTTAATCAATTCGCTTTCAAGAGTGTTTAATCTGCAACCAAAAGTAATAATTTTTAAATTATGCATGAAATATTTATAACAAATAATAAATTTTTTGCTAATACTTTTTTAATATAAAGTAAAAAAAATATAATTAAATATGATAAAAGTATGAAAAAAGCTTGAAAAACAAAGCAAAAATGACTAAAAAATTTTAATAAAAAAAATTGAAAAAAATACTTGCTTTATTTTTTAAATTTTTCTATAAAATAATCACATGGGTGAAAGAATCAATTATCATATAATAAAAGGAGATGAATTGTGTCAATAATCACCAGAGAAAATTTATTGAAGAAAGTAAGAGACCATTTTGAATTGGTAATGTTAGCAGCACAAAGAACAAAAGATTTGTATGCTGGTTCAAAACCAACAATTGACCGCAATAATGATAAGAACACAGTATTAGCAATGCGTGAAATTGAAAGTGGTTCAGTGATTGTTGATGAATTAAAAAGTTCTTTAATCCTAAATAACCAAGAAAACGTTCCAATTGTTTTGGATAAATCAGAAGATGAGGAGCTATTGGCTATTGAACGCGAAATTAACGGAGAAGTTGAACAAGAATTAGAAGAAGTTCAAGAATTAATCTCTGATGATTTAGCATTTGGTTCCGAAGAAAGCGGAATGGATATAGATGAGGGAGCAGACGAATAATATATTATTAATCTAACTATATTATTTGCGTATTTTTAAAAATAAATCAGTTCACAATATGGAAGAATAGTAAGTCTTGGTAAGTTTTTCCCATTATTATCTCCTCTTACCCTCTTATTAATTCTTCCTCTTTTTTTTGCAAAAAATCTGAATAAATAAAATGAAAAGCTTGACATTTCACACAATAAAAAATAAAATTCAGGCATAAATTTAACGTTCGGCTGTATTGTCATCAAAAATTTGAGATAACACAGGGCCTGCGGGTTTATGGTATAAGATGAGTTTCATTTTATATCAATGCTTTAAGTATTTAACAAATAAATTAAGGAAATAAATATGTTAAAAATAAGATTATCAAGACAAGGTAGCAAAAAAAGACCTTTTTATCATATAGTAGTTGCAGATTCTCGTTTTCCACGTGATGGGCGCTTTATTGAAAAGCTTGGAACATATAATCCAATGTTGCAAAAAGATAATCCTCAAAGAGTAACTTTGAAAGAAGAAAGAATAAAATATTGGTTGGGTGTAGGAGCTCAAACAACAGACAGAGTTAATGGTTTCTTGGCAAAAGCTGGATTAGAAGAAAAAAATAAAATAACAGAAAAAACAAAAAAGAATCAACCAAGACCAAAAACAGTTGCAAGAATGGAAGAAAAAGCTCAAAAATTAAAAGAAGCACAAGAAGCAGAATTACAAGCAAAACAACAAGCTGAAGAAGAAGCAAAAGCTGCAAACGAAGCAGCCGCATCAGCTGAAGCAACAGAATCAGAAAATACTGAAGAAGCTGCACAATAATATATTTTCAATATAGATATACAGAAGCTCATATAAAAATATGGGCTTTTTTTATAAAAAATCTTATAAAAGAATCGATTTATTATAAGTAAATAAAATTTTATTATATTGATTTTAAATACTTTTTGAACGTTTGTTAAAAAAACGTTGACTTAAAATAAAAAATACTCTATAAAAATACGCATTAAAGATATCTGTATTGATTATTTTTAAAATACAAAAAAGGAGCCTATATGAAATTCTTAGGAACAAATAGAGGTAGAAACAGAGGTAGAACTCTTTAAAGAGAACTGCCAAAAAACACTAGTGTGGCAGGTGTAATGTTGCCACAAAAGAAGGATATTCATTAAGAGTATTCAAAAAGTTATCTGACCCCGTATGCAAATACGGGGATTATTTCTAGGAGAAAAAATGATATACGATATAGTAAACGGAAAGAGAGTTTCTTTAGCACTAGTAAACCAGGACAAAAATAAAAAAACGAAAACTAAAAAAAAATAAATTTGTTTAGTTTTATATCAGGCGTAGTAAATTTAAACTACGTCTGTTTTTTTTATTACTCCTTTTTACAGTTTTTTGTAAATTTTTTCATAGAAATGATTCGTTAATAAAATAATTATTAATACTAATATTATGTAAAATAAGAATAAATTAGTTTGATTTTAATTATTGCAAAAGCTAGAAAAAGTTTTAATATAATAAGCAGAGAGAAAATTTAAGTCTTTAATTTTTAATAAGGAGTAGTATTTTTATGGAAGATATGGTAAAAAGTAAAAAGAACGATTTGACTGCTATTGATAGCAGATGTTATGGAGGTTATAGACAGCCGTGATGCCAAAATGCATTATATGCAAGAAATGCAAAATGTATAATGATAAATTATATGAAGAGAATTTAGCAAATAGAAAAACATCTAATTTAATAGCGTGTACTCAATATTAATTGACTGCACTTATTATAAAAAAAGCTATTTTTTAAATAGCTTTTTTTATTATATAATTTATATTATTTAATAAAAATTAGGAATGATAAATATGAGAAAACACAAAAGAAAAAAATTAAAAAATCCGATAAATCAAGAGCTAACAGATTTATATTCAGGATTTACTATTAAAAACGAAAATAATATTAAAATAGCATCAGTAATAGATGTGCTAAATTTCGGTTCTAGTGATATTTTACATATATTGCCAGTTGAATTTGAAGCTATATCAAATGGAAAAGATAATTCTTTAATGGTTCCAATAATTGAAAATGCTATTATAAACATAGATGAAAAAGAAAAAGTAATCATAATAAATGAAGAATACAAAATATAATCCAACAATAAAAATACATATATTAACGCTTTTACCGGAAGCATTCCCTGGATATTTAGGAATATCAAATGCAGGAAAAGCTCTTTCATCAGGAATATGGGATTTAAACGTAATTAATATAAGAGATTTTGCAACAGATAAATATAAAACAGTTGATGATACTCCATATTCAGGTGGAGCAGGTATGATTTTAAAATGCGACATAGTTGGAAATGCAATTGAATCGATAAAAAATTGGGATAATATTCCGATAATATATATGTCTCCGAGAGGAAGCGTTTTAAATCAACAAATCGCAAAAGAATTTTCTACAATAAAAGAAATAATAATATTATGTGGGCATTTTGAAGGCATAGACCAAAGATTAATAGATTATTATAATATAAAAGAAATAAGTATTGGTGATTATGTATTATCAGGAGGAGAACCAGCAGCAATAGTTTTTATAGACGCTATATTAAGACATATTCCAGGAGTATTAGGTAAAATTGAATCTGTAAAAGAAGAAAGCTTTGAAGATTCTTTAAATGGAATGTTAGAATATCCACATTATACAAGACCTGCAGAATGGAAAGGATTAACAGTCCCAGAAGTTTTAAAAAATGGTAATCACAAAGAAATATCATTATGGAGAAAAGCAGAATCTCTAAAAATAACACAAAAAAATCGTCCAGATTTATTAAAAGATTCCAAATAAAGTAATTTGAAAGATTGCAAATAAAGCTTTTTTTTGATAAACTATAAAAAGCTTAAAAATAATAATAAAAATCATAAAAAGAGCTTTTAAAATGGCAAAAAACAATCTGGAAATTTTTGATAATAATAAAAGTGAATCTGCAGAAATAATAAAAGGTATAAAAACATTACAAGCAAAAGTTTATAATAATGTAAGGGAAGAAGACATAATTCCAAGAGAAGTTAATTTGGAAACATTAAAAGCAGATTTATCAAATATAGGAAAGCAGTTATCTAATTTAACAAATAATCCAAAACAGTTTATAGATACATATACAAAAGCAAAACAAATGTTAAATTATAAATATAACATAGATAAAGTTAAAAATGATAATTCTGATAAATTAATAGAAGCTGCAATACAAGCAGTAAAGAATAATACAAAAAGTGCATAATATAAAATTTAATAAAATAAAGAAAGGAATAAAATGATAACAAATAATCCAATATATGATGAATTAGTCCCTATGGTTGTAGAATCAACAGGAAGAGGAGAAAGAGCATTTGATATATATTCTGCATTATTAAAAGACAGAATTATATTTTTAACAGGCGAAGTTCAAGATTATATGTCATCATTAATATGCGCTCAATTATTATTTTTGGAATCACAAGATCCAGATAAAGATATATATTTATATATAAACTCACCAGGTGGAGTAATTACATCAGGAATGGCAATATATGATACTATGAATTACATAAAACCAGATGTAGCAACAGTTGTAATTGGCCAAGCTTGTTCAATGGGAAGTTTCTTATTAAGCGGTGGAGCAAAAGGGAAAAGATTTGCTTTACCAAATTCAAGAATAATGATACACCAACCAAGCGGAGGTTTCCGTGGTCAAGCAACAGATATAGCTATACACGCTCAAGAAATATTAAAAACAAAACATATATTAAATGAATTATATGTAAAACATACAGGACAAAAGTTGCAAAGAATAGAAGAAGCAATGGAAAGAGATAACTTTATGGACGCAATGGAAGCAAAAGAATTCGGGTTGATAGACGGAATAATAACAAGCCATAAAGAAATTGCTAAATAATAAAACTGATAAAAACAAGATTTTATATATACTTATCAGTTTTTTATTAAAACAATTGTCCTTTTAAAAAACTTTTGATATGATTCAAAAATAATATATTTAAAGAAGGTGTTTAATGAATACAAAGTTGAATAATAAATCTCCAAAATATTGCTCATTTTGTGGAAAGAGCCATAACGAAGTCAAAAAATTAATAGCAGGTCCAGACGTATTCATCTGTGATGAGTGTATATCTCTTTGTAATAATATAATGAAAGAAGAAGCAATGAAAAATGCTTCAAAGACAAGAGAAAAACTTGCAACTCCAGAAGAAATCTTCAAAATATTAAATGAATATATTGTTGGTCAAGAATTTGCAAAAAAGACATTGTCAGTTGCTGTTTATAATCACTATAAAAGATTAGAAAGCAAAATATCGCAAAACGATGTTCAAATACAAAAATCAAATATTTTGTTAATAGGACCAACAGGAACAGGAAAAACATTATTAGCATCTACATTAGCAAAAATTTTAGACGTTCCATTTATCATAGCAGACGCAACAACATTAACAGAAGCAGGATACGTTGGAGAAGATGTAGAAAGTATTTTATCAAAACTAATTGCAAATGCACAATATGATATAGAAAAAGCACAAAAAGGAATTATTTACATTGATGAACTTGATAAAATAGCACGTAAATCAGAAAACCCATCTTTAACAAGAGATGTTTCAGGTGAGGGCGTTCAACAAGCTTTATTAAAATTAATAGAAGGAACAGTGGCATCAGTTGCATTACAAGGAGGACGCAAACACCCTCAACAAGAATTAATTCAATTTGATACATCAAATATTTTGTTCATCTGTGGCGGAGCATTTGACGGACTTGAAAAAATAATAGCTAAAAGAACTCATACAACACAAATTGGATTTGGTTCAGATGTAAAATCAAAAACAGATTTAAAAACATCAGAATTATTCAAACAAGTTGAAACAAATGACATTGTTAAATTTGGATTAATCCCAGAATTATTAGGCCGATTACCAATAATAACAACATTAGAAGATTTAGATAAAAAAGCATTGGTATCAATTTTAAGAGACCCTAAAAATGCGTTATTAAAACAATATAAAGCATTATTTGCTATGGAAAATGTAGAGCTATCATTTACAGATGATGCATTATCAGCAGTAGCAAATTTAGCATTAAAAAGAAAAACAGGAGCAAGAGGCTTACGTTCAATAATGGAAAGCCTTCTTTTAGACTTAATGTTTGAACTACCAAGTAAAAATAATATCAGCGAGATTGTTTTTGATGCTGATGTCGTCGATGGTAAAAAGAAGCCAATAATAGTTTACAGTGAACCAAAATCAAAGAAAGTTGTATAATCAACTTTCTTTTTTTATTATAAGGTGATAAAAATAAAGAATAAGGATAAAAAATGATAATAATTGCTATTGATGGAACATCGGCATCTGGAAAAGGATTTATATCAACAACATTAAGTTCAGCCTTAATGTTCCCATCACTTGATACAGGAGCATTATATCGTGCTTGTGCATTAAAAGTTTTAGAATCATTTAACTTTGCGGAAGGTTTAAGAGATAACAACGAAACATTCAAAGAAATTGAAAATGGATTTCCAGATGGATATCCAGATAATTTTTTTGATATAACAGAAGAAGATATAATTTTATGCGTAAAGCAATTTTATTATTCAGGAGAAGTTTTTAAATACAGCACTAAAAAACTAATAAGAAGCGAAATGGTAAGCAGATTCGTTCCAGTTGTTGCAAAGATACCAGAAGTCAGAGAATTCATGAAGGAATATCAATTTAAATTTGCAATAGAACCGGAACCTTTACCAGGGCAAAAAAAAGAAAATATAATTGGAGCGATAATAGAAGGAAGAGACATAGGAACAGTAATATATCCTAATGCAGATTTAAAATTATTTATTACAGCATCATTAGAAGCAAGAGCAAAAAGAAGATTTTTAGATTATCAAAACAGCGGTGATGAAACAACTACTTATGAAGAAGTATATGAATCATTAAAAGCTCGTGATGAAGCAGATAAAAACAGAGCAGTATCTCCACTAAAGCCAGCAGATGATGCAATAATAATTGACACATCAGATATGGATAAAAATCAAGTAATAGATTTCATAATGAAAATTGCTCACGAAAGAATTGGAGAACACGTTTTTGAAAATGCTGAAAAGCAAAAGCAACAAATTGCAATGGAAGCAGAAAAAGCTGCAAATCAATTAACAGAAGAACAAGAAGATAACGAAGTTGAGGAAGAAGAAAGACCTTTAAAAATGCAACCGAAAGGACCTGTTGCAGAATACAAACCAATTGATTTAGACAGTATTCAAAAAGCACAATCTTCGCTTGATGAAGCATTAATGATGACATCAGAAATAGAAAATATAATGTCATCAACAGAAAATAATAATTCTGAAGAAGATGACGAAGAAGAATATGATAATATAGGTAATTTGAAAGAATAGGTTGTTATAATATGATTCATTTAATAACAGGACCTATGTTTTCTGGAAAATCAAAATATTTAATAGAATTATTAAACACTGAATTATATAAAAATCCGAAATTAAAAATAGCATACATATATCCAAAAGATTCATACAGAGGATATTTTACACGTGATGAAAACACAATAATTCGCGAAAAAATAAATATCATAACAGATGAAGAATTACAACAAATTTTGCTAGATGGAATGATGGAAATAGATAAACTATTACAATACAATATAATAGGTGTAGATGAATGGTCATTTATGCATAAATCAGATTGTGATAAAATAATAGATAATATTGGATTAAATCCAGATAAAAAATTATTCATTGCATCTTTAGATATGGATTATCAAAAAAATGTATGGGAAAATATATCAGACTTAATAAACAAAGAAATTGTATCAATTCATAGCAAAATCACAGGCATTTGCAAATGCGGTAAAAGAGCATCATTTTCAAAAAGAAAAACATCTTCAAATACAGACAGAGTTTTAATAGGAAGCGATATATACGAATGCGTATGTAAAGATTGTTATAATAAAGATTAAAATATATTTCTATCCTTGACATTTTGTCTATATTCTGCGAAAATCTAGCGAAAATAAAATATATATTACGGTGTGATAATATATATTATCGTAATGAACTCACACAAGTCCGCTTTGTTTTATAATATTCATTATCAAAAAGCAAAGGTCAGGCTAAACAACGGATATCTTTATGAATCAAAAAAAATCAAAAGAAATGGATATCAATAAATTGAATGACATATATGTTGATTCAACAGTAAACGCTCCTGAATATAAAACAACAGAAAATTTTGCAGATATGTTGGCAAATACAACAACAATGTCTGGCGGAATACAAGACTGTGTAACAAAAGGAACAGTAATAAAAGTTGAAAAAGACTTCATCACAGTTGATGTTGGATTAAAATCAGAAGGACGTATTCCACGCCGTGAATTTGGATTGGAAGAAGTAAATATCGGAGATATTATAGATATATATGTCGATAAATATGAAAATGCTGATGGAACAGTAATTTTATCACGTGAAAAAGCTCGTCGTGAAGAAGTTTGGGATAAAATGGAAGCATTGGTTGAAGGCAATACTCCAATCATCGGAAAAATCATTGAACGTGTTAAAGGTGGATTTTCAGTTGATGTTGATGGATTATTAGCATTTATGCCAGGTTCACAAATAGACATAAAACCAATCAAAGATTTAAATGCTCTTGTTGGCACAGAAATGGAAGTTGTCATTTTGAAAATGGATAAATTAAGAATGAACATCATCGTTTCACACAGAGCAATTGTTGAAAGAGAAATAATCACACAACGTTCAGAAATAATCGGTAAAATGGAAGTTGGTTCAGTTGTAAAAGGAACAGTTAAAAACATTACTGATTACGGAGCATTCATTGATTTAGGTGGAATAGATGCATTATTACACATTACAGATATTTCTTGGAAGAGAATATCAAATCCAGCTACAGTATTAACAGTTGGACAAGAAATTGAAGTAAAGATTATCAACCTTGATCCAAAAACAGGAAGAGTATCATTGGGAATGAAACAATTAACATCAGACCCATGGGAAAACTTCAGCGATAACATCAAAGTTGGTGATAAAATAAAAGGAAAAGTATCAAGCATAGCTGATTACGGTGCATTTGTAAGCCTTGATGGAGATATTGAAGGACTTATCCATGTATCAGAATTTTCATGGACAAAGAAAAATATAAATCCAAACAAAGTATTAGAACTTAACCAAGAAGTTGAAGTAGTTGTATTGGAAATTGACAAAGAAAAACGCCGTATATCTTTAGGATTAAAACAATGCACAGAAAATCCATGGATAGCATTCAGTGAAAAATATTCTGTTGGTGATATAATTGAAGGAGAAATCAAAGGTATCACAGAATTCGGATTATTTATAGAACTTGAAGGAGAAATTTCAGGTATGGTTCATTTATCAGACCTATCTTGGGATAAAAATGGCGAAGATGTTATAAAAGAATATAACAAAGGCGACAAGATTAAGGTAAAAATACTTGAAATTGATTTAGAAAAAGAAAGAGTATCATTGGGTGTAAAACAACTTGTTCAAGGCTCAAAGAAAGAAGACGAAGCAATGGGTTCAGAATTCAAAAAAGGTTCTGTTCAAACATGTATCGTTAAAGAAGTATTAGATAATGGAATTACTGTTGATATAAATGGAACAGAAGGATTCATTAAGAAATCTGATTTAGCAAAAGAACGTTCAGAACAAAACCCAACACGTTTTGCTGCTGGCGATAAAATTGATGCTAAAGTTTCAGGTATGGTTGATGGTAAATTAACATTATCTGTAAAAGCACTTGAAATTGAAGAACAAAAGAAAGTATTAAAAGAATACGGTTCAACAGAAACAGGTGCTGTATTAGGAGATATTCTTGGAGTTGCTCTTGATAAAAAGAAAAATGAAAGTAAATAATCAAGTAATCCTAAAAACAAAAGACGACGGATAAAAACCGTCGTTTTTTTAATAAAATATTTGTAATTTATTAGGTTTATAAATACACTATATACTATACATAAATTAAGAATTATAAGATATTAAAAGTATGACAATAAGAATTTTATCAAATGATATAATAAATAAAATTGCCGCTGGTGAAGTTATAGAAAATCCAGCATCAGTTGTAAAAGAATTGATTGAAAACGCAATAGATGCAGGAGCAACTCGCATCGATATAATAACAAAGAATGGTGGAAAATCTTATATATCAGTACAAGATAACGGCTCTGGTATGAATAAAGAAGATTTATCTTTATGTATACAAAGACACGCAACATCAAAGCTAAAAACAAATAATTTATTTGATATATCTTCATTAGGATTTAGAGGAGAGGCTTTACCATCAATTGCCTCTGTATCAAAAATAAAAATAACAACAAATGATGGTAATGAATGTTGGCAATATGAAAACGATGAAATATCACCATCAACTTTACAAAAAGGAACACGTATAGAAATATCGGATTTATTTTTTAAAATTCCTGCCAGATTAAAATTTTTAAAATCAGATAATTCAGAAAATTCAAATATAATATCTGTAATACAAAACTTATCATTATCAAAACCAGATATAACATTTACATTTAACGACACAATAAAATTTTTATCTTTAAAAGACGAAAGCAAAGAAAAACAACTTTTCCACAGATGCCAAGAAGTATTTGGAAAAGAATTTACAGAAGATAAAGTTTTAAACATAAATTCAGAAACAGATTGTGATTTTGGTAAAATAAAACTTTATGGATATATATCAAAACCTGTATACAATAAGTCAAGCTCAATATATCAACATTGTTTTGTAAATGGAAGACCATTAAAAGATAAATTATTATCAGTTGCTATACGCATAGCATATACAGATGTTTTAGAACGTGGCAGATATCCTTTAACATCTATATTTTTAGACGTTCCAAAAGAGTTTTTAGATGTAAATGTCCACCCAGCAAAATATGAAGTAAGATTTAAAAATGGAAATTTAATAAGAGAATTTATTATACATGAATTAAAGAAATCAATTGCTATATCATCAAATAAAATAATTAATACTCTAAATATAAATGATATAATAAAACCATCTTCTAATAATATTGATTTGAACAATAATTTTCAAAAGCCATTAAATTTTATTTCCGAAAATCATTTATCTGATACTTTATCAAAATCAATATCATCAATAAATATAACGAATTTTGACAATTACATTTCAACAAATAATCTTGAAAATATAGCAAGTAATTCATTAGGATTTGCAATTGCTCAAATAGATAATAAATATATAATTTCGATTGTTCCTGATGGTATAATTATCACGGACCAACACGCTTGCCACGAAAGAATTTTATATGAAAAATTCAAATCTCAAATGACTAAAACAGGGGTTGAAAGACAAATATTATTAATACCAGAAATTGTGAATTTAAACGAATCAGATAAAAATATCTTATTAGAGTACAAAGAAGAATTTGAAAAAATGGGACTAGTATTTGATGAATTTTCAAATGATTCTATTTCAGTTAGTGAAACCCCATCAATATGTGGAGAGCTAGATATTCAAGGTTTAATAAAACAAATAATAGATGAAATAAAAGACTTTGAAAAAGCAAAAAGCCTAGATGAAAAGATAAACTATATATTAAAAACATATGCTTGTCATACATCAATCAGAGCAGGCAAATCATTAACAATAGAAGAAATGAATGAACTATTAAAACAAATAATAGAAACAGAAAATGGCAGTCATTGTAATCACGGCCGCCCAACATATATTAAATTAAAAACATCAGATATGGATAAATTATTCCACAGATAATTATTTAATAGTTTCTTTTAATAACATATAAACTTTACCAACATCAGTTCCCGTAATTACAAAAGTAAGCAATTTACCTTTTTCAGAAGATAAACTTTTCAACATTAAAATATCGAATTCAGAAATAAATTTATCGACATAATTTTTAAATTCAGCGTTATTTATATACATACGCTTAATTGCTTCTTTTTGTTTAGGAGTAATAGTTTTAGCAATATATTTTGCAAAAATAGTCCTATTCCCAGCATAATATTTTTCCCATAATTCACTTTGAACATCAGGATTTAAAATACGACCAATATCAACGGATATAGCCCCAAGTCTTTCAATAATAAATCCAGTTTCATTTATAATCTGGTCAAAATTTGCTTTATTTACAGATAAATTAACAGATTGATTTTGATTATTTGATACATTAGCAGACAATTTTTTATCAGCTACAACCTGATTTATTCCAATTCCAGATTTTGATATAGTTTCAGATATAATTTTAGCATTATCTTTTATATCATTAACTAATTTAGAAATATCATCACGAGCAACAGTAGAAGAAGATTTCAAAGCATCATATGCCTGCATAAACTCTTTGATTTTACTATCAATAGATTTACCAAAATTATTAGTATAATCAGATACACTATTTATAGTATTTTTTGCATTATCTTCTGCGTTTCGCAAGTTTTTAATAATATCTGCCATTTTTTCATTAATATTTAAAAATACTTTTTCAAATTCTGCATTTCTGTTTTTTAAAGCTAAATCAAATTCTGTATTAGTAGAACTTTGTAATTTATCTAACATAACACTTAAACCAACAGAATCTTGTTTTAAATCTGTTAAAGATTTGTTAATCGTGGCAGATATTTCTTTAGCAGTATCAATAACATTATCAGAAATCTTTTTAAAATTAGAAAAAGATGCATCAGTCATTAAAATATTTTCTTTTATAGCATTAGAAATTTCTTTTGCATTTGATATAACTTGCTGATGAGTTTCATTTAAAGATTCTCCTGCACGATTAGACAAATTAACAACATTATTTATAGATATAGAAATTTTCTTATTAGCATCATCAATTTTCTGTAATAATGTATCAGCAGAATTTTCTAATAATCTAGCTTGATTTTGTAAAGAAGCTTCTCCTAATCTTGTTTGAGTTGAAACAACATTTACAACACTTGATAATTCATTCGCTCTGCTAGCAATAGTTTCTTCCATAACCTTTGTATAATCAGATATTTGTTTAGTCTTTTCTGTTAATGAATCAATGTTATTGATAGTCATATCAATACCTTTAATAGAATTTTTTATCAATTCATCAGAAGCCTTTGCTGTATTATTCAAATCCCCAACAACACGAACGAAATCACGAACTCTCTCATCAATAACAGAAGATATTTTACTTATACCTTCAATTGTTTTATCACTTGCTTCTTCAATTAATTCGGATTTATTTTCCAATTCACTTGTAAGAATGCCAATACTTTTCACATCTCCAACAGCCCTTTTAGCAATTTCATTTAATCTTCCATAAATTTTTGTTAACATATCTTCGTGTGCTAACATATCCTTTGAATTTTTAGAAAAATCAACTAACAAATCATTTAATTCTGAAGTCTGCTGTCTAATTTCATTTTTAACAGTATCAGTATTTTTGCTGATTTCTATTGTTGATAAAGTCATCTGTTCCATCTGTTTTCTCAAAGACAAAGTTGCAGAATCAGATTCAAATTGAATAGCATTAGAATACAATTTTAAAATATTTTTAGCTTTGTCAGAAATAATATTTATTTGAGCTTGAATATTATCAGCAATAGCATCAGAAATTTTTGATACAGATTCTTTGTCATTATCCAACAACATTTCTAAAAATGGATATAAAGTGCTTTGTTCCATTTTTACAGTTCTAATCCTATCTATACAATAAGATATAAAAAATATAGTTAAAATTGGTAATATAATAATGCAAATAACACCAAATATTTGCAAAATATTCATACTAGCAAATGTATCAGCTGATGATGGAATAAATAAAAATAACGAAGCACATATCCAAACAGCAGATAAAAATAAAGCTATATTATAATTGAATCTAATTTTATTAAAAAAGCTTTTATTTTTATTATTCAAAATATTGTTATTTTCTAAATTTATATTTTTCCAATCTATATCATTATCAATATTGTCTTTACTTTCTTTTTTTTCATCAGACTTTATAACAGATTTAATATATTTATCTTTAAGCTTGTCAGCTTTAATTTTTTCTACGCTATCTGATTTTATATCAACTTTCAGATTATTTTTTACTTCTGATATATTATCTTTAACACTTACATCTTTATCATTAGATAATATATCTGTATTTAAAGAAGGCTCTTTATCATCAGTTTCTATTTCTAAATCAACAGAAATATCATTTAATTCATCAAATAAATTCAAAGGATTATTCTTTTTTATTTTCATTGCAATTAATCAAGTGTTTATATAAACTTTCCTCTTGTGTATACAGATACAAAAGTATAACTTTATAAAAACAAAGTAAATAAAAAAATATATAAAAACAAAAGGAAATAATAAGAATAATGTTTTCGTCATTAACAAATAAATTATCATCAGTTTTTGATAAACTATCATTCAAAAAGCATATAACAGAAAGCGATATAGAACTTGCGATTCGAGAAATCCGTATAGCATTATTAGAAGCAGATGTATCATTACCAGTAATAAAATTGTTAATTGAAAAGATTAAAGAAAAAGCTATCGGAGAAAAAATAATAAAAGGGGTAAATCCAACACAGCAAATTATAAAGATAGTAAATGATGAAATAATTTTAATTTTAGGTGGAAAATTAGACAAGGACGAAGAAGAAAACTATGAAATCATTAAAAAAGATGATTTACAAATAGATAAAACAAAATTAAATATTATTTTAATAGCAGGATTACAAGGAAGCGGAAAAACAACATCTGCCGTAAAATTAGGAAAGTATTTAACAGATAAGAAACAAGCAAAAGTATTATTAGCATCATCAGATATATATCGCCCATTTGCAAGAGAGCAATTAGAAACTTTTGCAAAACAAAATGGATTAGATACACTATCAATAATTGAAGATGAAAATCCAATAGATATCACAAAACGAGCATTAAAATCAGCAAAAGAAGGAAATTATAATGTATTAATTTTTGATACAGCTGGACGCTTGCAAATCGATGATAGCATGATGACAGAGATAAAAGAAATATCTGATATATTAAAAGCAAATCATAATATATTAGTAATAGATTCTATGATAGGACAAGAGGGATTAAACGTAGCAAACACATTCAAACAAGCAATCCCAATAAATGGTTGTATACTAACAAAAATAGATAGCGATAGCAGAGCAGGTATAGCATTATCATTACACGCTATAACAAATATACCAATAAAGTTTTTAGGAACATCAGAAAAAGCAGATGGACTTGAAGTATTTTATCCAGATAGAATAGCTAGCCGTATTTTAGGAATGGGAGATGTAATATCACTTGTTGAAAAAGCCCAAGAAAAAATAGAAACAGCAGAAGCTGAAAAAATGGCTCAAAAGATGTTTTCTGGAAATTTTGATTTAGATGATATGTTAATGCAATTAAAGCAAATGAAAAAAATGGGTTCATTAAGCGGTATTATGAAATTTTTACCAGGTATGGGCCGATTACAAGAGCAAATAAAAAATTCTGGATTAACAGATGAAGTATTTAAAAAACAAGAAGCAATCATATTATCAATGACTAAATCAGAAAGGAAAAATCCGTCAATAATATTTGCCAGCAGAAAAAAACGCATAGCAAATGGAAGCGGAACATCAATTTCAGACGTAGAAAAATTATTAAAACAATATGAAAAATCTAAACAAATGATGAAGCAAATGCAATCAATGGGCGGAATATCAGGAATGATGGAAATGATGAAGAAAATGAAAGACAGCGGGGATTTACCAAATTTTTAACAAAACAAAAAATAAAAAAACTCTCTTTTAATTTAAAGAGAGTTTTTTATTAAATCTTCTTTAAAGAATAAGTTCCATCAGGATTATCAGTAATTTCATAACCAGAATCTCTGATTTCATTTCTGATTGCATCTGCTACAGCAAAATCCTTTGCTAATTTAGCTTCTTTTCTTTTTTCCATTAAATCAATTATTTCTTGTGGAATTTCATTATCAGATTTCTTTTTATTAAATTTTTGTCTGCGATTTTCAACTAATCTTAAACCTAAAACAGAATCTGCAAATTTAGCAATATAAACCTTATCATTATCAGGTAGCTCTTTATTATCAATCGCATCTCTTAATAAAACAATAGCAACAGGAGTTGCCATATCATCTAATAAAGCATTTTCAATTTTCTTTTTAATATCTTGTCCAATTGGAGATAAATGATTTTTCTTTTGAAATCTTTTTCCTTTAACTTTTTGAGGTTTACTTAAAGATTTTTGTAATAAGTAAATTTTTTCTTCTAATCTTAAATAAGCTTTTTCTGCATTTTTCAAAATATCCCAAGAAAATTTCATTTCAGCTCTGTAATGAGATAAAAGATATAAATACCTTAAAGCCAAAGGATAAATTCCTTTTTCTTCAATAGTAGAAACAGTAATAACATTACCTAAAGATTTACTCATTTTCCCATCAACTAATTGCAAATGATTATTATGCAACCAGTAATTAACGCTTTGTTTATCATCACAATGACAACAATAAGCTTCGTTTTGAGCAATTTCATTAGTATGATGAACAGGTATATGGTCTACACCACCAGTGTGTATATCAAAAGGAAATCCAAGGTGAGTCATAGACATAACAGAACATTCAATATGCCAACCTGGAAAACCGACACCCCAAGGGCTGTCCCATTCCATTTGCCTTTTTTCATTTTTGGGAGAAAATTTCCACAAAGCAAAATCAGTTTTGTTCTTTTTTTCATTTAATGAATCGTCAACACGAATACCCGCAGATAAACCCTCAATATCCAATTTTGCTAATTTACCATAATCATCTAATTTAGAAGTATCAAAATATATACCATCAGAAGTTTTATAAGTAAAACCATTTTCTTCTAATTTTTTAATATATTCAATTTGTTGCTGAATATAATCGGTAGCTTTACATATAATATCAGGACGAATAATATTTAATTTATCAGTATCTTCAAAATATTTATCAGTATATTTTTTAGCAATATCCCAAACAGATTTTTGTTCACGTTTAGCTCCGACTTCCATTTTATCATCACCAGCATCAGCATCATCTGTCAAATGCCCAACATCAGTGATGTTCATAACAGATTTCAAATTATATCCAGCCATTTTAATAGTTCTTCTTAAAACATCAGCAAAAACAGCAGCACGCATATTACCAATATGAGCTTCAGAATAAACAGTAGGCCCACAAGAATACATTTTAACAATGTCTTCACTTATAGGCTTAAATACTTCTTTTTTTCTTGTTAATGTATTATATAATTTTAACTCTTTTGGCATACAACACTCCATATTAAAAGATAGAAAATAAATATTTGTATAATAAAATATAATATGTTATACATCATATCAATAATAAAATAAAGAATGTTTTACAAAAGGAATTGGGGAAATGATATTCAAAATATTTATCTTAATAGCTTCAATATTTACAATAAACACATTTAATAATGCACAAGCATTTGACACAGATAATGAAGATATAAATAATGAATTAATAGAAGGATTTTGGATAACAAATAAATCATCAGAAGGGATAAAATCGATTGTATATATTTTTATTAAAGATGATAAAGCATATGGATATATATTAAAAGATATAAACGAAAATAGCAAAGAACGAACAGATATAAACAATCCGAATATGGATTTAAAAGATAAACCATTAAAAGGATTAGTATATTTATATGATATAGAATTTGATGAAGACGAAAACGAATGGAACGAAGGAAAAATATATAATCCAGAAAATGGAGAAACATACTACGCAACAGCAGTATTAGAACAAGGCAGCGGATTAAATGGAGAAGATATTCTTAAAATAAATGCCTCAAAAGATAGATATGGGCTTTTCAATAATACTTTTGAGTGGAGCAGGGCAAAAAGTGAAGAAATTAAAGATTTAAAACCTCTAAATGATAATGATATAAGATTCTTCCCAGATTCAGATATATATGAAGATTTTTCAGAAGAAAAAGACGATTAAAAAAAATCATAAAAAAATATTTTTAATCTTGCAACGAATCTCATTTTTTGATATTATTTAAATCGAGATGATAATGGGAAATTCAATAAAATTTATATATAAAAAGAAATAAACATTTTGATAAAAAATGTTGTTTTTTCATTTTATAAATTTGTGATTTTCTTCATCAAAAAGTTTTATTTTAACGGTTAAGAGAACGTTAAAATATAGAAGGTTTGTTGTGAGTGTCAATTCGCAACAGTGCTGTGTCCTTACCCTACCTTATTCTCTTTCGGGGCTAAATACGGCCCCTTTTTTATGTTTAAATTTTTTTAAGAAAATATATTAACAATAAGTAAAATAAATTATTTACATGGAGATTGTTTAATTTCACAATTTAAATAAGGAAAGTTATTTATCCAATTAGTAGAATTTGTTTCACAATTAGCATACTTATCAGCATATGATGCTAATCTACTTTTATCTCTAATTATATTTCTATTATACACAGCTATATCTTTTTGTTCTCCGTTACAACATAAATAATTATCTATATAACCATTATCAATAGGAATTAGGCTAACTATATTCATTGGTAATTTAGAAATTTGTTTTAGACCTTCCCAAACATTATCAGGATAATTATCTTTATAAAATTTATTTACTTTTTTACCATTGATTTCCAAGCTATATGTTCCAAAAGTATCTCTATTTATTTCAATTACTTCTCCAGAAGTTTTCCTTCTATCACAATTTACAACAGGTTTAGACTGTTCTTGCGCTTTACTTGTATCAGCTGTATTATTTTGCTGATTATTTTGCACATTTTCGTTCTTTTTCTCATTCAAAGTTCTTCTATATGCTTCATTATTGTCTTGGAAATCTCTTTCCGTTTGTATAGCTTTTTTTACATCATCTGATAATCCAGAATTTTCTAAACTAGCTCTTTTCTTATCATTTTCAGACTTAACTTTTAATTTTTCATTTTTATATTTAACATACCAATCTCTACAATTATCAAGAACAGACTTCATTTCTGATAAAGCGGATTTAGCCTCGTTAATACAAGTATTCGCATTTGAATCAGCTGCTAAATCAATATTAGGATCTCTTGAAGAATATTTATTAGTAAATTGTCCAACTTTTGATGAAGTTAAATTATAAAAGTTTTTAGCAATATTATTTGGGCAAGCATTTATCCAAGCAGTTCCTAGAGGAGCAGTTATAGATTTATCTCCAGAAGTAATATAATCGTTTGTATAATTATCATCTTGTATTCTTGTTATTTCTTTTATATGGCTTACACAAGCTTTTGGAACCTGACTTTCATATACCTTTACATTATAAGAATCTGGTCCCATTGATAATATTACAGGCCCACTTACTGGTCTAGGTTCTAATTTTATCATTTTATCAAGATAATTCGTTTTATACCAAGTTTTACATTCATTTATAACACTTTTCACATCAGATAAAGCTTGATTAGCCATCTGAACACATTCAGCACCATATTTAGCATCATCAGAAGCATCTAATTGTTTAAGTTCTGCTTTATCCCAAACTGGAGCATTATATTTATTTAATATTTTACCAACCATAGATTTATCTTTATGGCTATATTTATCTCCAAGCTGAGGTTGTTTTGATACACACAAAAGAATTGGACTGACAAGTTTATCATCAGGACTAATAAAGCTATCAGCATTTTTCATTTCTGATGAAATATTTTTCAAAATTGGTATACAAGATTTAGGTAATTTTGAAGAATCTAAAGTGTTAAACCAAAAGGAATGTTCTCCAAGAACTATTTCATCACCGTTTGCAGATGTATTATTAATTTGTTCTATATTTTTATTTTCAGATATTTGTGTTTGTTCATCAGTTTGATTTTTAAAAGAGCCATCAGAATCATTTCCATTATCAGCGGATGTGTTTTCTGCTTCCATAGTATCAAGTTTAGCAAGTTCAGTATTTTCAGAATTTTGTGTCGAAGTATTTTGATTATTATCAATATTCTGATTGTTTAAATCAGAAGAATTTTCAACAGATTGACTAGCTACCCCCCCCCAGCACTCTTGTTCCGTTACAAGGGCTTTGAACACCACTTACATTAGGAAAAGGATTATTAGAACCAGTTAATATATAATTTATACAAGCATTTCTTTCAGCTTCTTTAACAGGTGTTGCATTTCTTTCATCTCCATTGAATGTTGATGGATTATAACTACAATGGAATTTAATAATATCAACTTCTTCAAAAGCTCCGAAAGTCAATTTACTTTTTCTATTTATGCTATTTTTAACAATATCCTGTGCCGCAGAATATATATTAAGAAGCTGCATATTATTAAAACATGTTAAATCAGATTTCATATATTTATTAAAAGAATCATCAATATATTTCACATTTTCTTCACAAATATATCTGCTTCCAACGTATAATTGAGTAAATCTATCAAAAGCTTGGAAAGCATTATATGATTTGCCATCATATGAAATATTTTCATTTTTCAAAGCATCATATTTTGATTTCAATTCATCTCTTTCTTTTTGCAAATCTTCTTTAGTCATTTGTTTATCCCCACAAGCACTAGATATCTGTCCATTAGCTTCTGCAATACCAAGGTTGTAAGCATCTCTACAATCAGCGAGACATTTATCACTAGCATCTTTTGCTATACAACATGAACGACAATCGCTATACCAAGTAGAAATTGTTTCATATTTCATTTCACCAGCTTTTTGAACACAAGCCCCACCATTAGAAGAATATTCACCATTTTCAATTTTTTTCTTAAGTTTACTATTAGATACAGCGAGAGCGATAGTAGCAGCGATAGCAGCGAGAGCAATGATACCATAAACGATAGCTTTTTCAGCATTATTCATATATTCACGATTATAGAAATCAATTTCTTCTTGAAGTTTTTTCTTTTCAGCTTCTTTAGTTTTGATA
>CASDRH010000023.1 GCA_949283075.1 uncultured Pseudomonadota bacterium
GGAGAAGTAGGAATATTCATTTTAGCAGAGAGAAGAGCAACAGCAACAGCAACGTCGCAAGCAGGTTCAGTAATTTTGAAACCGCCAGCTATATTAAGGTATATATCAGAGTTAGCAAAGCTAATACCAGCACGAGTTTCTAATACAGCAGTAAGCATAGAAAGACGATTAACATCCCAACCAATAACAGTTCTGCGAGGATTACCATAAGAAGTTGAAGAAACCAAAGCTTGAATTTCCAATAAAATAGGGCGAGTTCCTTCTATTCCAGCAAATACAGCAGAGCCAGAGGTATGGCCTAATCTATCAGCAATAAATAAAGCAGAAGGATTTTCAACTTGTTGCAATCCTTTATCAGTCATTTCAAAGATACCGATTTCATTTGTTGCACCAAATCTGTTTTTAAAAGTTCTCAAAATTCTGAATTGATGATTGTGTTCACCTTCAAAATACATAACAGTATCAACCATATGCTCTAAAACTCTTGGTCCAGCAATAGAACCTTCTTTTGTCACGTGTCCAACAATAAACAAAGCAAATCCTTTTTCTTTTGCAAGTCTAATCAATTCTGATGCGCAAGTTCTTACTTGTGAAACTGTGCCAGGAGCAGATTGAATTTCATCAATAAACATAGTCTGAATTGAATCGATAATAACAACTTTAACATCATTCATTTTGTTTAAAGAGCTAATAATATTTTTAATATTACCAGTTGAAGCAAGCTTAATATTAGTTTTTTGTCCATTATTAGAAAACAAACCTAACCTAGCAGCACGTAGTTTAATTTGTTCTTCTGATTCTTCGCCTGATATATACACGCAAGAATTGCCCAAAGCTGAATATTTTGATATAACTTGCAACAATATAGTTGATTTACCAATACCAGGGTCACCACCTAATAATATACAAGCCCCTTTAACAATACCGCCACCAAGAACTCTATCAAATTCTTTCATACCGATACTTTCATACATAATACTATTTTCTTTAATATCAGAAATATCAGTAAAAGGAATATCAACACCACTATTCATATTCAAATGATTACCAGTAGCAGATAAAGAATCATTATAAACTTCTTCTGCGACAATACTATTATATGATTTGCAAGATGTGCACAAACCAACCCATTTAGGATACACAGCTCCACATTCTTGACAAACATAAGAAACTTTATTTTTAACCATAATAAATACTCAATAAAAGAATTAAAAATCTATATAATTATATTACTTTAATAGGACCTTCCGATTTCCCATTTAAAAATTGTTTTACATAAGGGTTATCAGATTTTTTCAATTCATCACCAGTTCCGACCCAAATAATATTACCTTTATACATCAAGCCGATTCTATCAGCAATTTTAACAGCACTGCCAATATCGTGAGTAATAGTAATAGCACTAGCACCGATAGCTTTAACACATTTAATAATCAATTCACTGATAATATCAGTCATAATTGGGTCAAGCCCAGTAGTAGGTTCATCAAAGAATATGATTTCAGGTTTAGTAGCAATAGCACGTGCTAAAGCAACACGTTTTTGCATACCGCCAGATAATTCCGAAGGATATTTAGAAATATTATCAGGCTGCAAACCAACAGCTTTTAAAAGCTCTTTTGCGATATTTTCTAAATATTTATCATCAAACTTTTTATGTTTACGATTTTTTATACCAAAGACAATATTTTCTCCAACAGTCATACTGTCAAACAAAGCATTACTTTGAAATAACATAGAACAATTTAAGTTGTGCTTTAACAATTCTTTTTCTGACATAGCTGTAATTTCACTATCTAATATACGAACACTTCCAGAATCGCATTTAATCAAACCCAACATAGTTTTCAAAGCAACAGATTTTCCACAACCAGAAGTTCCTAAAATAACGAAAGATTCGCCTTTATGCACACGCAAATTAAAATGATCTAAAACTTTTTTATCACCAAAAGATTTGCAAACATTATTAACTTCTATAACAACTTTATTTTCCATAATTTTAACCGTTTATAAAGAACAATTCTGTTAATATATAATTAAAAATCAAAATCAAAATAGAAGATAGCACAACCGCATTTGTAGTTGCTCTTCCAACACCTTCTGCCCCATTAGTAGTCTTTATACCCTGATAAGACCCGATAATAGAAATAATAATACCAAAGACGAAAGCCTTTGTTAAACCCAACATAATTCCATTAAATTCAAGGAAATCAAAAGTAGTAGAAATATGATTAACAGGATTAAAACCAAGCTTACCGACACCGACTAAAAAACCACCAAATATACCAACGATATTTGCAATAATAACCAATAAAGGCATAGCAATCATTGAAGCAATAACTTTAGGAGCAACTAAATATTTAATAGGATTTATTCCAAGAATTTTCAAAGCATCAATTTGTTCAGAAACTTTCATAGTTCCAATTTCCGCACATATAGACGCCCCAATTCTACCAGCAACCATAAGACCGGCAAAAACTGGCCCTAACTCTCTAACGATAGCAACAACTATAATAGCAGGGACAGCAGTTTCAGCAGACATACCATTAAAGCCAGAATAAATTTGCAAAGCTAAAACCATACCAGCAAACAAAGATGTAAAAGCAACAATTGGTAAAGAATAAAAGCCGATTGAAATAATTTCTTTTTTTATTTTAGAAAAATATAAAGGAAAAGAAAAAATGGATAAAACGAAATTTCCAGTAAAGCATAATACATCTACGATATTGTCATAAATGTTAATAGCAATTCTACCAATTAAGTTTACAAACCACATAATATTAACCTTTATTTGAAGTAATCAATTTAAATAAGAATATACCAAACATAACTAAAGCAGGTATAACAGTAATAAAATCTTTTTTTAACAAACCATAAACTGCTAATAAACCGAAGCCCGCAATACCCAACAAAGCCATATTTTTTGTAATAGTTTTTTGTTTATTATTACCAATCATCATCAAAACTAAAATAGATATAGCAATTGCACTTAAAGCACCAGTTAACATAATAATAATACTCATAATACTCTCCTTTGTTATTTAAGTTTTAAAACAGTCTTATTTTTCTTTCCAACAGATAATATAACATCATCAGATATATTTATCAAATCATTGAAATTATCAATTTTATTATCAGCTAATTTGACAGCACCTTGTT
This sequence comes from uncultured Pseudomonadota bacterium, assembly GCA_949283075.1. Taxonomy (GTDB): domain Bacteria; phylum Pseudomonadota; class Alphaproteobacteria; order Rs-D84; family CASDRH01; genus CASDRH01. The sequence continues at coordinate 3,160 of CASDRH010000023.1, forward strand.
CAACAAATCTTCTAGCTTCACTTTTGGAAGAAGCCATCTTTGTTTCAATTAAAACATCTATAATACTCAATCCATTTTGAATAAAGCAAACTGGTAAATCAGCACCAATTTTACCCATTTCAAAAGTTTCAACAGCAGTTTGTTGAGCCTTTTCAGCATCATCTATACCACGACAAATTTTAGTTGCTTCAAAAGCCAAAATTTTTTTCGCTTCGTTAATTTCGCTGTCTTTTAATTGTTCTAATTTTTCAATTTCATCAATTGGAAGTTCAGTAAATAAACGTAAACATTTACCGACCATAGAATCTTCAACATTACGGAAGAATTGATAATAATCATAAGAAGAAGCTTTATCTTCATTTATCCAAACAGCATTACCTTCACTTTTACCCATCTTTTTACCAGAAGAAGTAGTCAATAAAGGAGCAGTCAAAACAAACGCATCTTTTCCAGCTTTTCTTTGAATCAAATCGATACCACCGATAGCATTACCCCACTGGTCAGCTCCACATATCTGCAAGGAGCAACCATATAATTTATGCAACATTAAAAAATCATAGCTTTGAAATAAAGGATAATTCAATTCCAAAAAGCTTAAATGTAAATCTTGGTCAAGACGTTTTTTAATTCTATCTAAATTTATAAGTTTGTTAACAGAAACAACAACACCTATATCACGCAAGAAAGACAAATAATTTATATCTTTAAACCAATTATAATTATCTTCCATAATTGCACAATTTGAAGATTTATCAGAAAAATTAAGAAATTTTGAATAAGACTTTTTTAAACCCTCACAATTTTTAGCAATTGTTTCAGAAGTTAGCAAAGGTCTTTCAACATCTTTATCTGGGTCTCCAATATGTCCTGTTGCACCTCCAACTAATAATATAGGTTTATGCCCAAATTTTTGAAACCAACGCATCATCATAACTGGTACAAGGTGTCCAACGTGTAAAGAATCTGCAGTTGGATCAGAACCAAGATAAGCAACAGAAGGTTTTAATAAAGCATTATCCAAAGTATCAATATCAGAGCATTGATTTATAAAACCTCTAATTTGCATTTCATTCATAAAATCAGATTTAAATTTTTGCATATAAACTAACCCAATAAAAAATTAATTAAATAATTAGAAAGATTATAAATATTTAATAAATAAAATAAAAGCAAAAACTTTTATATAAAAAAACGCCCCACTTTTGCGTGAGGCTTTTAAAAATTTAACTTAAACTATACTATAGCACGAGTATAAATATAAAAAATAATAGAGTCAACAAAAAAGCGATTGATATATAATCAATCGCAAAATATCAATAATATTGATTAATTTGATAATTAAGATTTTTTATAAACAGCAACCAAAGATTCCTTGATAACTTTACCATTCATTGTATAACCAGTCTGTATTTCATCAGCAATAAAACCATCATCTTTATCATTTTTACAAGGAACATTAGAAATTGCCTGATGAACATTAGGGTCAAATTTTTCTCCAATTGCTTTAATTGGGATAACTCCAAAATCAGCGAGTGATTTCATAAATTCATCAGAAACCATTTTAATTCCTTCAACTAAAGGGGCAATATCATTCTTATTTAATTCATAAGCATTTAAAGCTCTTTTTAAATTATCAGCGACTGGCAAGAATTTTTTTACCATAGAAGAAATGATATAATCACGACCGTTTTTCAAATCTTGCTCTGTTCGTTTTTTCAAATTCTGCATATCAGCAACAACAAGCAATAGGTCATTATGAAGCTTTTTATTTTCAGCTAATAATTTATCAACTTCTGATATTTCAGATTTATCTTTACAACCACATTCACAATCATCATCACATTCAGATGAAGAAGAACAACCACAGCCACAAGATTTGTCATTATCTATATCAGAAGAGTTATGTTTATCCTTGCAACAACAACCATCTTCTTTATTATGTCCGTGTCCGCCACAACATTTGTGTTCACCATTGTGCTCTTTACAGTGCCCACAACATCCATTTTCAGCATTTTGCAAATCATCATTATCAATATGCTTATTCATATCTATATCCTTATCTTAAACAATTAAATTAATAAAATTATAAAATATATATAGTATTGATAAAATTTTTTTCAAGATGAATTTATACTAAACCTTATTGTTCTTCAAGCCCAACCATTTCTTCTTTTGTTTCTGTTAAACGTAAGATAAGATCTTGTTGAACAAATATAGTAATACGGCTTCCAGCAGGAATTGTAAATGGAGGTTGGAAATTTTCCATAGACTTAGACATAAGTTCTTGAGTAACAGTTCTCCAATTTTCAATAATTTCAGCTTTTGCTTCTTCTTTTGAACTGTATTCTCCTTCCGTTTTATACTTCATATAAGTCTCGCTTCCCATAGTTCCAAAGCTTCCAGTTTCTCCTGATCCCCATTCTTCAGAAAATTGCTTTGTTGTAGGTGAAATCAAATTAACAGCCATAGGCAAAATACTATACATTAAAGGTTCTAAAAGCATTCTTTTCATATAACCAGGATCTCTTTTACCAGGAACTCCATCTTGACCTTGGGCATCACCAGTAAATGTTTGTATACTTCCACCGCTTAACCCTGCAATATTAAATTCGGCACCATCAGGACGAATAAATCTATCCCAAGTCATTTTTACACGTTCATAAACTTTTGTAGGATCTTCTCCAAGAGCAGGATCAACACACCCTAAAACTTGTGTTCCAGCAGGCATAATAATAGAACGTCCAGTTTCACCATAAACATTTCTTTCAACAGTTGCAGAAACTCTAATACCCCCATCAGAACAAGCTCCAATACCAGTATTACTACCAAGATCTGAACCAAGACCATTTTGTTTTGCACCAAATAATTTAACAGATCTATTCAACACCGCTGGGATAGCCTTATTTTCACGCAAAGTGAATTGATTTTTCTTTGGAAAAGAAGAAATCTGTGCAGGGTCAGTAATTGAAGGAGGAATAAATGAATCCTTTTCAAATCCCATAATATTTAAAGGGTCTTCAACTTTATAAGGATCTCCTGCCGTTGCATCAGTTCTAAAAGCGCTAATAGCGTCATATTTAGGATTACTAGGATGATCACCACCACTTTTAATTATCTCACGGTTAGCAAGAGCAGCCTCATAAGAAAGAGCTTTTTCTTCCTCACCTTCTGGGTCAAAAATAGGATCTCTTAAACCTTCTGGTATTTCTTGTAAAGCACGTTCATCATAAACATCAGCCTTATCATCTAATTTAGGACCCATACCAATAACTTCACCATCACCTTCATTACTTATAACTTTACCATTTGGCAATAAAGTACCGATAGCTCTACTACAATCAGGAGACATAACACTGCGATTTGCTTGAATCCAACCAATAAATAAACCAGTTTTATCACGAGCTTTTGCAGCATATTTACGGCAATCAGCCCCTTCATTCATCGCTGGAGCAGGAGTAAAGTCTTCCACAACTTCTTCTTCTATTTCAGGTTCTTCCTCTTCTTCCGGTTCAGGAGGAGGGGGAGGATTAAAAACAACAGGTTCTTTTGAAGAAACTGCTAATTGAATAGTATTAGTCTTTTGGTCTTTTGCTTCGTTTTTCCCAACTGCACTCCAAGAAACCATAATAGCCAACGATTTATTTTCAACTTCTGTTGGACTGTAATTTAATGTAATAAGACAACTTTCATTAACATCCATAGATTCACGAGCAGAGCAAGTCTGATTCATCGTCAAGCTAGGTAATAACATATTTAATTTAACATCTTTAATTGAAGCAGCAGCATCTTTAATAATAATGTTAATTGTAGATTCTTTTGTTGTTCCAGTTTCAACATCAGTCATTTGCACTTGACCAGGAGTAATATCAAGAGCTGGTTCAATTTGCACTAAAGTTTCAGTATTTGCAGGAGTTTGTGCAGCCCCAGCTTTATTTGGATCAGGAACAGCGGTAGCAACTGGCGGTAAATTATCTTTTTTATTTTTAGACAATATCACAGCAGTAACAAAAAGCCCGACACAAACAATTCCAGCAATCAGAATATAAATATTAGACCTTTTAATAGATAGCTTTGATAAATTTTCAGATTTCTGATGTTTTTGTTTACCATCATTATTCAATGGTTGAGCAGGAGGTGGAGCAACAGGAGCTTTATCATGACTAACACCTGATGAAGATTGCTGATTTGTAATTTTTCCAATATCAGCAGAATTTTTTTGCTTTTTTTTAAACAAATTTAACTTCATCAATGCCCTTAAATTTATTTATAAATTAACTATTGAATTCTTACCACTGTACAATTTGTCTGGAATGCAGCAAGTTTTCTACAAATATTATCTGCTTCTTCAACATTAGCAAATGGACCAATTCTCAACCTGTAAAATTCATTACCTTTGTATTGTCTAGCCCCTAATTCATCAACACCTTTTGTTTCAACAGAATAATAAGGAGTAAATTCTTTCAAGAATTCAAAAGCACTTTGAATTTTATACCATTCTTCATCAAGTTCTTTTGGGCTTTTACCACGAGCCAATTCAATAGCAAAGTTAATCTTACCCTGTTTAACAATAGGAACATAATGAGAAGGCAAAGCAAAAGCATTAGTTTTGTTAATATTCTGGTCATTACTTCCACCTATTTCAGGGTCTAAATTGTTAATCATCTGGCTAACAGTCATAGGGTATTGCCCACCTTGTCCAGCATATCCTTGGAAAGAAGGGTCAGTCATATATCCCATTGCTCCAACACCAATACCTTGACCAACCGGAGCACCCATTTGCAATCCAGCACCAGGCATACCAATACCAGGGTTCATAACAGCAGCAGCATTAGCTTCTGATACAACCGGCACCATAAAAGGTTCAGGTGGAGCAGATAATAAAAACGGAGAATTACGTTTCTTAATACAAACAATTCTTTGACCTGAACGAAGGATAATATCACCAACACCTTCGATAACCAATAATCTTGAATGAGGACCTTCTGTTCTGAATCCAACCGGAGCTTCACCGCCTTCAACCAACAAGGAAGCAGTAGGACGCTGAGTCATATATATAGCTTTTTCACCAAAATCGATATAAGTAAATACCTGATCTCTCCAAACACGTTCAGGAGCAATAATATAATCATCAGGATTTGGGACAAAAATATCCAAATCAAACCTAAATTCCGTAGGGTCAATAGGAATAGATTTAATCCAACCGAAATCCTCACCTTCCAACATAAAATCCTGACCAGCCCCAGAACCAGACTTACCAGAATTAATAGATTGCAAAGCCCCATTACCAGAGCTTCCATTACCACCAGTATTCATACCAGTAGCAAAGCTAGTTCCTTTACGATATTTCATAGGAACCATAACATCAACTTCCATATTAGTTGTAGTTTCAGTATTAACAGGTTCACTTTTTAAATAGAAAATGTATTTATTACCTGAATCACCGATAATAGTTAAGTTAGTATCAGCCATAGAACGGCCATCAACAGGTGTCACCATAAAAGTGTTTTTTGAAATAGGACGACCATCAAAGAAATCTTTATCACCGATATAAGCATCTTTAATTTTTTCCCAATCAGGAAAGTTAATCATAGTAGTCATTCCATCACGCAAACGGACAGGAATAAAAGTACCAGGTTCCCAGCTAACTTTTGAATAACCAGGTTTAGATTGTCCTTCACCAAGATTTGCAGTTGGATTCAACCAAGCAGCCTGAACACCGAAGCCTGCCGTAGGGCCAGCATCTTGAGCCTTTGCACAATCAAAAACCGCTGAAAACACAGCTAAACTAAAAAAAGTAAACTTAAAGATTTTATGCAAAATCATAATATTCCTTTACCTACCTAAAATGCATTATATCAGAAATAAAGAATCACAGCAAGCTAAAATGAAAATAAAAACAACATATAAATAACGATAAAAAGCAACAGCCAGTAAACGACTTGCAAAACAAACAAAAGAAACTATAATGATAAACAAGTTGCAACAATAGTCGCAATGAAATGAAGAGGTGTCGTAACCTTAACAAAAGGAAACCGGCCAGCGCAATGCTGGAAGGTGATAAAATAAATAATGCATCGTGTAATTACGCGATGATTTCTGTTGTGAATATATCACACTATTCCTTTTGATAGTTACGAACTTCCAGCTGATTGCTGAAAGGCTAATCAGTCAAATAAACAAAAATAGGGAGTGAAGCTATGAAAAGAAAAATAATACAATGTAAAAAAAATAATCTAACAAAACTAACAAAGTATGCACTATGCATAGCAATAACAATATCAACATTTATATCTTTGAATAAAGAAGCAGAAGCAAAAATGCAATTCAGCGAAAGCTTATGCACATCATACATAAATGTTGTTGGAGTTGGAAAAATATGCAATGAATATAAATTCTTGGAATGTAAAACAAGCGTAATGGTAGAAGATAAAGACAGCTGGCATACACATACAGTTGAAGTGAGTGATCAAGGACAAGCTAGTGGGAACAGAGGGATAGGACAAGCATTATCTGGTAAATATGCTCATAGTCATACTGCAAATATATCTGAGTGGCAACATAGAGTGAAAGATTGTGGTATATGTGTAACAGACCATTGTGAATCAATTAAAAGTAGAATAAACTCAATGACACAAGTTTTAAATCATACACACGGCGGTAGTGGTTCAGGAACTTGTTGGAAAGGAGGTTCATATCAAACAGGTGGAGCATATGTAAAAGTTCCTTTATGTATAGAATGGACTTTAAGTGAAGAGTTCCTAAAATTCGGACAAGCAAACGTAGACCCAAATTTGATAGAATATTAAATGTTCGCAAAATATTTCACGTGAAACATAAAGTATTTTATATATAAAAATCAAATAGTTATATAATTTAAGAGCATATTTTTAACAATTTATAAGACAATCAGAAAATACGCAGGTGGATTTCGCACAACCTCTCCACCTGCACCTTAACAAAACTAAATTATAAAATAAAAAAAAGCTTCCATCAAAAGACAGAAGCTTAAAAACAATCTCATCAAAAAACTACTGACGAGAATAGAATTCAACGATTAAATTTGGTTCCATTTCAACAGGATAAGGAACATCTTCAAACGCAGGAACTCTGACATAAACGATAGATAATTTAGCATTATCAACATTCAAATAATCAGGAACATCACGTTCAGTCAATGCAATTGCTTCCTGTATCACAGCCATTTTTTTAGATTTTTCGCGAACTTCTATAACATCACCTGCTTTAACTAAATAAGAAGGGATATTAACACGTTTACCATTAACTAACACGTGTCCGTGGTTAACGAACTGACGAGAAGCGAAAACAGTTGGAGTAAATTTCGCACGATAAACGATAGAATCAAGACGAGATTCCAACAACCCAATCAAAGTTTGAGCAGTATCAGATTTACGGCGAGCAGCTTCTTTATAATAAGCTTTAAATTGTTTTTCAGTAATATTACCATAATATTTTCTTAATCTTTGTTTAGCTTGCAACTGTTTAGCATAATCAGTTTTAGTACCTCCACGTTTAGTAGGTCCATGTTGACCAGGGCCATAAGAACGTTTATTCACAGGAGATTTAGGACGTCCCCAAAGGTTAATACCTTGAGCACGGTCAGTTTTATATTTTGAAGTAGCTCTTTTAGTCATATTAATTTCCTTTTTTAATTAAAGTTAATACACGTTATCAATAGTCCAGTATTCAAAACACAAAATATTTTGAAAGTGGCGAGGAACCTTATCTGAGGGAAGGAATTTCAAAAGAACATATGAAACCCACTACTCAGTCCTACATTCTCGATAACATTCAACACGAGATATGATATAAAAAAAGCGATAAAAGTCAAGAAAATATGAATTATATTGACGTAAAGACTTAAAAGGAATAAAATTCAAAGGCACAAAAAAATAAAGTAAAAAATAATAAAAAAGGATAAAATATGACAGCAAGAAAAGAACAAGGTTGGATAAATTATAACAGAAAGCCAATATTTTTCGCATTTACAGTTGGTATATTAGCATATTGGTTTTTAACAAATCCAGCATTTATAACATTTGATTCAACAACATTGTTGATATTAAGGGATTTAGGAATATTTGCACTTGTAATTGGAGTTGTTGGAAGAGTATTTTCAACAATGTCTATTGGAGGAAAGAAAAACGAAACAGTTGTAAAAACAGAAATGTATTCAATAGTCAGACACCCATTATATTTTTCATCAATGTTTTTATTCATAGGTGCAGGATTATTAATCGGCCGTATAGATGTATTCGTATTATTGATGGCATCATTTTACTTTTTGTTTTATTCAATGATGATAAACGAAGAAAAGTTTTTATTAAAGATGTTTGGAAAAGAATACGAAAAATATATGAAAGAAACACCAAGATTATTACCAAAGCTATCAAAGTTTAAATGCAGAGAATACATAGAAGTAAAAACAGACAGAGTAATCAAAACATTTATGGACGGGTCATTAGCATTTTTAATAATCCCATTAATAGATATATTAAATTACTTAAAAACAATATTATTATAATAAGTTTAAAGAATAAAAAATAAATCCCTTTTAATAAGGGATTTTTTATTACATAAAAATATATAAGTCTTTATTGCAAAAATCATAAAAGAAACTATAATAAAAGCAAGCTGTAAAAAGCCCGAGGCGTAGCAACCTTAAATCCAAGGGAACCGACCAGTGCAATGCTGGAAGGTGATAAAATAAAACCGACATACATCAGTATGTTGTGTGTTGTCGTGAATATATCACGCTATCTTGGAATAGTTGCTAACTTCCAGCTGATTGCTGAAAGGGTAGTCAGTTTTTGTTTAAAACTAAAAAACAAAAATAAGGAGTTAAGCTATGACAAAAACATATTTAAAAAATAAAGTTAGTAGAGGTATATTTTTAACCTTATCAACAATATCAATTTTCTTTTCAAACAAGGCTTTTGCTGAACAAGGAAGTCCTTGTAAAGTAAGATGGGGATTTGGCTGTGCTGGACATCCATGCTCATCTCCTGATGAAAATCAATATTGTGTTTTTGAAGGAACTGGAGATTGTGATTCATATGTTGGTTGTAAAAATGGAAAAGTAGAATGTATGGAAGGAGAATATTGCGTAAGAAAAGCTTGGGAAGTTGGATATAATTTAGGAAATAAAAGATTAGGCAACCGCTGGGTATGTGTAGAATGTGCTGACATACCAAGAGATACACCATTAGTATTAAAACAAGGAGCAATAAAACTTGAAAAAGTAGAATTCGGTCAAGCCGTCATAGACCCTAACTTAATTGAATATTAAAAATAAAGTCAGTTATTTTTCATAACTGACTTCTGTCTTTTTATGAATGGATATGATTTGCACAACCTCCATATCCATTCACTTTTTTATCAAAATTAAAAGCTATAAGTTAAACCTAATCTAACAACTGGATAAATATTTTCCATTATACCAATATAATTTTCTAATTCATTTTTTAATGCTGATAAAGCTTGCTGGTATAAAGCAGGATTATCATATGCAGGAACACCATTTATATAATTACCTTCTGATATAGAAGCTTCGTATTTACCAGATGTGCTAAACATAACACCAGCATTTAAATAAAATTTGATACCTAGCAAATAAAAATCTAAACCAGCGCCGATATAAGGAGCAACAAAGTTATTTGAATATTTTGATTCAACAATTCCAGCAGTAATAATTTCAATATTGTTATTGTCTAGGAAAACTGAATCAAGAACATTTGCCATTTTATTAATATTTATCTTACCATAATATAAACCAGCAGATAATCTTAAATTTTCAAATAAAGAACGTGCATCAAATGGATAATAATCAGCAACAGCTCCGATTGTCATCATATCGTGAGAAAGCGTAAATTTATCATTTGAATTAAAAAAGCTATCAAGAACAGTTCAACCTGTTGCAAAATCAACACGTATACCTAAATTATCGTGTTTAGCACTACCAACACTAAATTTTTTACTTACAAAGAAATTTACAAGGTTAAAAGGGTCCACTCCAACTCCCATAGAAAATAAATTTTCTTCTTGTGGTCCAATATTTATATCAATAGCATTAGCATTATTTTGATATAAAAAGATTGTCATTAAAATCATTATAAGTTTTGATATATTTTTCATTTTACCACCATATTTTTATATTATTAAATTCATAACAATATCGTTATTGCATAGCATAAATAAATAATCAAGAATTTAAAATTACTTTCTTTATTTAAATAAAAAAACGACCATAAAAGGTCGTATAAAATCATAAGTTATTTATAAGGATAAATTCTATTCATATTGCTACCCGGAGGGTCTTTCACAGGTCCTTGAATACCACAAGAACAAGTAAAAAGGATAAAAATAAAAGCAAATACAAATAATAATTTATCCATAATAATTAAAACCTATATAACAATCCAGCTTTTACAACTGGGAAAAAATTCTTAAGTTTACCAACAGTTTGATCAATTTCATTATTCAATGCACCTAGTAAACCATTTATATCAGGATTATTTGCAACAGGTTGTCCGTTAACAGTTAAATCACCTGATAATCCAGAACTAAAACTACCATTTCCTGTAAATACTAAACCAGCATCAAGATAAAGTTTCAAACCTGCTATTAAAGCAAAATCAAAACCAATACCCAAATAAGGCCCATTCATTTTATTTTTATATTCAGTAGTTAATTTACCATTTCCACTAACTACATAATTCTTGTTATCAAAAAAGAAAGATTCATTCATATTACCTTCGATAAATTCTTGGATTTTATAATTACCTAAATAATAACCACCAGATACTCTTAAATTACCTAAAAACCAAATATCACCGAATGGGTAAAAGTCAAGTAAAGCACCAACTTTAAAAGCTTCAAATTTAACTTTAAATCTATTTTCATCTTCAGCAGTTAATTCAAAACCTCCAATAACAGAAGAGGTAGACATATCTAAACGTAAAGCAAACATATTACCAAAGAAATTATCAGATTTAAAACGTTTACCAACATTAACATTCAAACCAGCAAATACATCATAACCAACACCAACTTGATAACCAGATATATCAGCAAAAGCGTTATTTGTAGACAGGCTAACAGCGCCAAACACTAATATAAATTTTAATAAGTTTTTAAATTTCATAAAATACCTCTTATTTTAAAAGTTAAATTAAAATTACTAATAAAAATAATACATAAAATATCACAATATACAAGCACATAATAAAAAAATGATATAGCAAAAAGAGAATTGCAAAAATTGCAAAAAAACTATAATGCAAGACAAGTCGTAAAGACACGAAGGTGTAGTAACCTTTTTGCTCATATAACCGGCCAGCGCAATGCTGGAATGTGATTGAATAAAATCAAGAGAAGATAACTTCGGTTGTTTTTCGTGCGTGGAATAAATCACACTATAATATGTAGCATAGTTCTTAACTTCCAGCTGATTGCTGAAAGGGTAATCAGTTTTTGTTTAAAACTAAAAAACAAAAATAAGGAGTTAAGCTATGACAAAAACATATTTAAAAAATAAAATTAATAGAGGAATATTTTTAACGTTATCAACAATATCAATTTTCTTTTCTAATCAAGCTTTTGCTGCGAATTGTAATATAAGATGGTCGCCTTATGGTGGTAATAAAGGGTTATATGCTCCAGATAATAATCAATATTGTATTGGAAGAGGTGGTTCCGGAGATTGTGAAGAAAGTAAGGGTTGTGCAGATAAAGTAGAATGTATGGAAGGACAATATTGCATAAAGAAAGATTGGGAGGTTGAGTATAATATAGGAAATAAAACACAAGGAAACCGCTGGGTATGCATAGAATGTGCAGACATACCAAGAGATACTCCATTAATATTAAAACAAGGAGCAATAAAACTTGAAAAAGTAGAATTCGGCCAAGCCGTCATAGACCCTAACTTAATTGAATATTAAAAAAATAACTACATTTACGAAATTATTTTTATGGAATCTAAAAATACAACCGATATGATAGCACTCACAAACAACCTCATACATATCGGTTGACCTTAAAAACTTCGTGAAAACATCATCTTATACAAAGATTCTTAAAATATATTGAAAAAATAATATAAAAAACGACAATACGAAACTCTTATAAGAAAAAAATCCTATAACAAAAGGCTTTATTTTAATGCTTAAACTACATATAAAAATTCTACTTTTAATAGTTATTACGACATCTTTTATCATTAAAATAGTTTTTGCTCAAACAGAAAGTAAAAATATTAAGCCTATTGAAAGTGAATATGATGCAGATTGGGAAAACAACGAATATTTTGGTATGGATATAATAAAATCAAATGAAGATAAAAAATCTGAAAAGCAACTGCAATCTAATACAGAGGTTAAAAAAGAAGAAAATATCACAGAACAAAATCAAGAATCTAAAAGAAAAGCAAACACACAAAATAAATTATCAAATAATAAAAATTCAAAAGAAAGAACATCAAATACTTATATAGGTTTTGGATTAACACATAAAACAGATAATTATAAAAATAATTCATTACATAATTTATTTAACGACAAATCAGATTTTTCAAAAAATAATAATGAAGTAAAAAATAAAGAACTAAATATGTTTATTGGAAGTGATTATCCTATAATACTTGGTAAAATTGGATTAGAAATGGGATTGTCATATTCAAAAGATAATTATTTTAAAGATAATATATTATCTAATTTCAGGAATGAAATATCTTCATCATCTTACGAAGATATAAAAGCAACGATAAAAATACCTTATACAATAGAATTGGTAAATGGCATAGATACATATATCAGCTTTGGAGCAGGAATTAAAAACAGATACGGACAATATGATTATTCACTAAATATAAAATTAGCAGATAAATTAAAAGAAATATCAAAATCAAACCACGAAATAAATATAACAAATTTATTTACAGAATACACCATAGGATTCAGATATAGAATAACAAAAAATATAGGTATCAGATTAACAGGAACATTTGAACAAGACATAAAACGATTAGATAATTCAAAAGATATGTTGTCATTAAATATAAAAAGAGATAATCAAAATAATAACATAAAAAACGTTATAAATGAGATACCAAATACATCGTATTCAATATCTACATCATTATTTGTTATGTTTTAAAACTTAATACTCAAGGTATTGATAAACAGTAAAACCCAAAGGATTTTTTGATTTTGAATCTAAATCTCTGACCAGTACATTTGGATTAAAAACAGCTTTTAACTTAATATTTTTCACTTTGCTAGAAATAATCTGTCCATTTGGAGATTTTTCAATAACTGTAATAGTAATCAACCATTCAGGAGCTTTTGTTTCTAATTTATCAGCTAATCTTGGAGCCTCTGTTAAAGTAGCAGTAATAATATTACCAACGCCTTTACCAGCATTTATCATCAAACTTTTAGTTTTAGGAGAATTGATAAAGTTATTATAAAGCTTTTCTTCAGACATATAAAACAATTCAGAATCTTGCCCCCACATTTCATTAACAAAATCAACATTAGGATAATAAGTTTCTCTATCAATTACATATTTCTTAATTAGGTTTTGAGCCAAATAATATCCAGGATATTCAAATTCAGTGTTATATAAATTACGTTCAGAATCAGGCAAAGAATTAGCAAACTGCATAAGATTTTTTGTAATAAAAATATTTTTGTTATCAGCATCTTTTGTTTTGATATATAAAGGTTGGATTTTTGTATTTGGAACAATGCTTACAAAAGTCCAAAGTAATACAAGATTACTAATAACACCTATTGAAAGCAATATAACAAATATTCTTGCTAACCAGACGAATTTTTCTTCTTCTTTTGCATTGTTTTTATTATTCAAATTATTTTGAAATTGTTTGTTTTCCATAATAACACCAAACTTTATATATAAATAAATATCTTTAACATTTTATTATTTTTCCAAGTTTTTTTCAAGCCATCCAACAGTGAATAAAAACACACTTGAAGGATAATAATAATTCATTGCTTCTGGAGATAATAATAATCCATAGCTAACATTACCAAATACAACATTCATTCTTATATTATAAATTTCTTGTTTAGCATCTTTCAAACTATCGGTATCAGGTTCTTTATAAACAAATTTAACTCTAACAATCCATTCTTTTTCATTCATAGGATTTTTATGAGGTTCAGATAAAAATATAACGCTTCTTGTAGTCCCAGAAGCAACTAATTTATCGTGTTCTTCTTTATCAACAGTCATAAAATCACGATATGCTTTTGTGTAAGAATCTTTTCCATCAGCAGTCCTAACAATTCCAGTCAAAGCAACCTTTGAAACCCTAGGAGAAATATAAATACTCCTTTTAGCTTTAGTATCATTCAAAGGCATAAATTTTCTAGCAGATAAATCTTTATGTAAAATAACAGTATATCTCTCAATTAAATATTCTTTTATAAGTTTTTTTATAACATCATCTCTGTTTTTAGGATTTCTAACTTCATCTTCTAATAAGTCAACTTTTAATATATCATCAGAATTATTATAATCAGAATTCAAGCTTATAACGAATTTAGCATTTGCATCATACCCACCAGCATATTTATTCCCAGTATAAGCAACATCATTAAATATAATAGCTAAACCAGCATTCAAAAAAGTGGTAATAAAGCATAATACCAATAAAACTACACCAAATTTTTTTGCCAAGAAATTTTTAACGACCATTATTTAAAACTCCTTGATTATATATTGGTTGTTGCAACTGATTATTTTGCACAGGATTTTGATAAACCTGATTTGGCATTTGAGCAGGAGCTTGTTGCATCATTTGTTGATTATATTGATTGTTTTGATTTGGATAATTATTAAATTGTTGCATTTGGTAAGGAGCATTCATAACAGGTTGAACAGGAGCAGCCTGAACATTCACATTATTAACATTGTTATTCATCTGTTTCTGTTGCATTAACTGTTGTTGTTGCATTAATTGCTGCTCTTGCAGTTTTTTCTGTTGTTCTTGCTTTTGTTGTTGCAACTTCATCTGCTGTATTTGCCTAGCAGTAGGAATTGTTTGATTGTTTTGAATCATAATACGCTTTTCAGTTCTGCTTAATGGCCTGTCTAAAGGTATAACAATAGGCTTCGTTTCTTTAACATTATTGCTTTGTTTTTTAGACACAGATTTTTGTTCAGATTTAATTTTCCTAGTTTTAGGAGTAGATAGTTTTTTAGTCTGCTTAACATTTTGTTGTTTATTTGCATTATCATCAACAGGCTTTTTAATTGGTGATACATTAACACTTGGAATAACTTTATCAGGTTTTATATTTTTATTAGTATTTTTTTGAATAAGTTTATTTAAATTGTTAATAATAGATTCATTAGCAGATTTATATCCTCCAATTTGATATAAAACATTTTCAGAAAAAGCATTATAATTTTTATAATCTTCTTGAAAATCTTTGCTTTCATCAAAATATCTTTTTAACATATAATCAGCTTGATTATGAAATATTGATGAATGCTCTAACATTTTAAAATTATTAACCCAATTTCTATTTGCAATCAAAGGATATAATAAATTAAAACCAATACTATTGTAAGAAGACAAAACTTCTCTGTTAATCAATTTTCCAGCTTTATAATCACTAACAACAAAATCAGTTTTATAATAAAATAAAAACTGCATATAAGGCTTAACTTTTTCATCATAGCTTTCTTCACTTACCATAGCAGAAAAACTTTGCAAAACTCCGATAGCTAAATTTTGGAAAAATCCTTTTCTTACTCTATTAGGATCAGAAATTCCATAATAAAGCCTAGTATTTTTTAAAATTTGAACTTTTCTTTCAACATTATTTTCATATTTTGCTTGTAATTTAGGTATCATTTTCCCAAATCTTTCATAAATTTCTGGGTCAGATACTTTGCATATATAACATTTGCTTAATTTCTGATTATCGACATCATCCGGATTATCAGAAGTAATGCAATTACACCAATTATTAAAATTCATCTGGTTATCGTTAGAAATAGAATAATACCTTCTTATAAAATCAAATAAGAATTGTTCAGCTAAAACTTCATATATAGATTCAAAAGAACCTTTTTTAGATAAATCATTATCAAAAGATTTTTTAGCAAATTGTAAATTTTCATCAGAATAATAAATAATCTGAGGATTAGGATAACCAAGCTTTAATTTATAAAAAATACCAATTCCAAGTATAGAAGATAAAGCAAATAAAATAATAATAGCAATTGATAATTTTTCTATACCCAAGATATATGCTTTTTCAGGGAAAGCAGTATTTTGCACACGAGCAGGATAAATCGGAATTTTATCAAATTTATTTTTAAAAGTAATTTTTTGTCGTTTATTTTTTCCGTTTTTATCCGATTTTAAATACTTTGATATTCGGACCATTCTTGCATTCCAGGTTTTTGTTTAATCTGCAAACAAGCACATGGAGATAATTTCAATTCTGCATCATCATAACCAAGACCAACAGCATCAGTTTCATACATAACAGATGAGCATCCAGCGATAGCAAAAGTAATACAAGATAAAATAAATAATTTTTTCATTTTCACTCCCCAAGTCCTTATAATCTTTTAAAAAGCATATTATAAACATAAATATGCGATACCCTTTTAACATATAATACCAAAAATCAACAACATCATCAAGAGGAAATGCTAAAACAATTTCATTTGCATAAAATAAAAATAAAGATAAAATAAATATGCTAATTTCAAAAAAAACGGTCAGTATTGGGCTTTCCCATATAAATTTTTATACGTTTTTTTTGGATTAGCAGAAAGCCCATTAAAATTTTATTTAAATAGATTTGTTAAACAAAAAAACTAAAGAGGTTAAAATGTTAATAAAAAAAATATTAGATAATATATTTTTACCATTAATTATAATAGCATCAGGTATAATATATATAGATTCGAAGTTAATTCCTGTTATTATGGTTGCATCAATAATTCTATATACATACTCTTTTATTGTGGTAAAGAAAACAAATCATAAAAATATTAAAGCAATAAAAACTCTTATTTATATAGGTTTAATTGTATCTTTTTTTACCTCAATACTTTTAGGTTATGATATAAAAACAATTATAAGCAATAATATAATAGAATCTTTAGAATTATTAGTATTTATCGGTAGCATAATTTCAGCAGTTTGGGCAAAATTAGAAAGAAAATAATTAAAATTAAATATTAAACGAGAGTTAATTATATTCTCGTTTTAATTTATAAAAATCTAAAAAAATACATAAAATTACAATTTTAGCTTGCAATTTTAAAATAAATCATAGTATATTGAATCAACCTTTCTGTTAATAGGTATATAACCTTAATATTAACAGATAGATTTTTTCAAAGCATTTTGATAAAAATCTAACCATAGGGAAACCATAAAAGATAACATTATAATAAGGAATATAAAATGGCTTATTACGAAAGTGTATTCGTATTACGACAAGATTTAACACCTGCACAGGTAAATGATTCTGTAAAAAAATACGAAACAATAATACAAGAAGGCAATGGTAAAATCACCAAAACAGAAAACTGGGGATTACGCAACCTTGCATATGTAATTAAAAAGAATAAAAAAGGACATTACATTTTATTTCAAATGGACTGCCCAATTGAAGCAATGAAAGAACTAGATCGTAAATTAGGATTAGACGAAGACGTAATCCGCCATATGATTTTACGTATTGCAGAATTAACAAAAGAACCATCACCAATAATGAATCAAAAAGATGACGGACGCCAATCATTTGATGAAGCATCAAAGTTATCAAACGATTCAATTGACATTGATGAAGATACAGAAATACAGGAGGATTAATATGTCAGTAAGAAAAAGTGATTTTTTAAAAGACATTGAAATAGATTACAAAGACATCAGACTTCTTCGTAAATTCGTGTCAGAACGTGGAAAAATAATGCCTCGCAGATTGGCAGGAGCAAGTTCAAAAAAACAAAGACAAATTGCATTGGCAATAAAACGAGCACGTTTTTTGGCTTTGCTACCATACGTTGTTGATAACAAATAAAGGACGGTGAATATGGAAATTATTTTACTAGAAAAGATAAAAGGACACGGAGATATCGGTGATATAGTTCGTGTAAAAGATGGCTTTGCAAAAAATTATTTATTTCCATTAAAAAAAGCATTACGTGCAACAAAGGAAAATAAAGCATTTTTTGAAAGTAAAAAAGCAGAAATTGAAAAACGCAATGCAGAAGCATTAAAAGAAGCAGAAACATTGGTAAAGAAAATTGACGGATTATCATTAGTTGTTATTCGTCAAGCAGGTGATTCAGGTCACTTATATGGTTCTGTATCTTCAAAAGATTTATCAGCATTGTTAAAAGAAAAAGGATATCAAGTAAATAATAACTATATAAAAATTGATACTCCTATAAAAGAAATCGGAATTTATACAATCAACATTGATTTACATGCAGATGTTGTTGCAAAGATTTCTGTAAACGTTGCAAGATCAGATGATGAAGCAAAATCAGCATTAAAAAAGCTTGATGAAGAGGCAAAGAAAGCAGAAGCAAAGAAAAAATCTGCTGCAAAAAAAGCTGATAAAGCAGAAGAAAATACACAATCAGAATCTTCTGAAAAAGAAGAAACAAAAACAGAAGAAGCTTAATTAAAACTTTAAGCTTCAAATAAAAAAGCCTGTTCTAAAATTGTAGGCAAGGAGAGTATAAATAAATGGTATCAGAAAACGGATTCGATTTATTAAAACAAATGCCTCAAAACATAGATGCGGAACAGGCTTTATTATCAGCAATTTTATTAAACAATCACGCTCTTGAACGAGTATCAGAATTTTTAACAAAAGACCATTTTGCAAGTTCAGCTCACGGAGAAATTTATGACGCTTGTTTAAAACTTATTCATATGGATCAACTTGCAGATGCTATAACATTAAAAGACTACTTTACAAGCAATGGCAAACTTGAAGAAATCGGTGGAATAGATTACCTTTTTAAATTAAGCAATGCCCCAATTTCAGGAGCTTCATCATATGATTATGCAAAGTTAATTTATGATAAAGCAATCAGAAGAATGCTAATCAAATTTGGACAAGAAACAATTGATGAAGCGTTTTCAGTTGATTTAAATCTTGATGGAGTAAAACAAATAGAACTTGCAGAACAAAAGCTGTTTAATTTATCAACATCTGGTTTAGATGAAACATCACTAAAATCATTAGGAAAATCTCTTGTTGATACATTACAACAAACAGAATATGCAATAAAAGCAGATGGTAATTTATCAGGAGTATCCACAGGATTCATCGATATAGATAAAAAACTTGGAGGATTAACAGCATCTGATTTAATAATAATTGCAGGACGCCCTGGTATGGGTAAATCAACACTTGCATTAAATATACTTTTCAATGTTGCAAAAAATGTTGCTGCTGGAAAAGTTATGTCTGGATTAAATGGACCAGCATTATTTTTCTCATTAGAAATGTCAGCAGACCAGCTAGCATCAAAAATATTATCATCAGTTTCAGGAGTATCATCATATGATATGAGAATTGGAAAAGTATCAAATGATGATGTTGAAAAATTAAAAGGAATATCACAAGAACTTGATAAACTACCAATATTTATTGATGATACACCAGCATTATCAGTTTCAGCAATAAGAACTCGTGCACGCAGATTAAAAATGCGATATGGCGGTCTATCTGTAATAGTAATCGATTATATACAGCTATTATCACCATCACCAGGTGCTAAAAAATCAGATAACAGAGTTGTAGAATTATCAGAAATGACTCGTGGATTAAAGGTATTAGCAAAAGAATTAAATGTCCCAGTTATTGCATTATCTCAATTATCAAGAGCCGTTGAAAATAGAGGAACAAAGGCAAGAGATAAGATACCTCAACTATCAGATTTAAGGGAATCTGGTTCTATTGAGCAAGATGCTGATATAGTAGGATTTATATATCGTGAAGGATATTATTTAGAAGCAGACTTAAAAAATATAGAAGCAAAGAATTATGAAGCAATTCAAGCAAGATATGACAAAGTAAAAAACATTGCAGAATTTATAATAGCAAAACATAGACACGGAGCAACAGGTATAGTAGAATTATATTTTGATGGTGCTCATTCAGATTTCAGAGATTTAGATTCACAACACGAAGAAAATTAATTTCAAAAATAAAAAATCCGATTATAAAAAATCGGATTTAAAATTATCAAAATACACAAATAAAATTATTGATTCATAGATTCAAAGAAATCAGCATTAGTCTTTGCTTTTGATAACTTATCAACTAAAAATTCCATAGCTTCAACAGTGCCCATTTGCATTAACAATCTACGCAATAGCCACATTTTTTGTAAAGTATTTTTATCAACTAACATTTCTTCTTTACGAGTTCCGGAACGAGTTATATCAATAGCAGGGAAGACACGTTTATCAGATAATTTTCTATCAAGGATAATTTCTGAATTACCAGTTCCTTTAAATTCTTCAAACACAACATCATCCATACGAGAACCAGTATCAATCAAAGCAGTTGCGATAATAGTCAAAGAACCACCATTTTCAACATTTCTTGCAGCACCAAAGAAACGTTTAGGTTTTTGTAAAGCATTTGCATCAACACCACCAGTTAAAACTTTACCACTTGAAGGAATAACAGTATTATAAGCACGACCAAGACGAGTAATATTATCTAATAAAATAATAACATCGTGACCATATTCAACAAGTCGTTTAGCTTTTTCAATAACCATTTCAGAAACTTGAACGTGTCTTGTTGCAGGTTCATCAAAAGTTGAAGAAACAACTTCTCCTTGAACAAGACGTTTCATATCAGTAACTTCTTCTGGGCGTTCATCAATCAATAATACGATTAAATAAGCATCAGGGTGATTTGCAGTAATTGCGTGAGCAATATGTTGCATCATAATAGTTTTACCAGTTCTAGGAGGAGCAACAATCAAAGAACGTTGACCTTTACCTTGCGGAGAAATTATATCAATAATTCTGGTAGTCATATTTTCTTTTTCTTTTGCACCACCTTTATTACCATCAGCAAATTCAAAATTTAATTTTTGTTCAGGATATAAAGGAGTCAAATTATCGAAATGAATTCTATGTTTAGCTTTTGCAGGATCTTCAAAGTTGATAGTATTAATTTTATTCAAAGCAAAATATTTTTCATTATCTTTAGGAGATCTAATATCCCCTTCAACAGTATCACCAGTTTTCAAACCATACTTTTTAATTTGAGTTGGGGAAACATATATATCATCTGGACCAGCAACATAATTTTGTTCAGGAGACCTTAAAAAACCGAAACCTTCTTGTAATATTTCCAAAACACCTTCGGTAATAACAGCTTCACCTTTTTTCATACGACCTTTTAATATTTCAAATCTTATACGTTGAGTATTTAATGAAGCGACATCTTCGACCCCTTCTTGTGTAGCAATATCAACCAATTCCATTGGGGTTTTATTTTTTAATTCTTTAACATGCATAATTAAAATCCTTTATTAAATTGTTATAAAAATTATGTAAATTCAAATTCATTTGCCAATCTTATTTAAAATGCTTTGAATATTTCTGACTTCCTCAGATAACGGGATATCCGTTGCAAAAATTATATAAATTATTTATACATAAGTCAAGATATAAAATAAATTGCAATATACATAAAAATAATAATATAATACCAACACTAAAAGCAAAAAATATATACAAACAAATATTAAAGAAAAAATTACAAAGGATAAAAATGATAGTAAGTTTTTTGAATAATTTAACCATCAGCAAGAAAGATAAAATAAAAAAAGAAGATTTAGAATTCGTAATTCTAGCTGCTGGTAAAGGAACAAGAAATTATCCACATTCAAAAGGAGTCCCACATAAATCATTAGTCCCATTTGGAAGTAGAAAAGTTATAGATTATTTAGTAAACGATATAATATCAGCAGGAGGAAAACATATAACAATAGTATGTTCAGATGAAAAAGCAAAAGCAGCTTTCCAAGAATGTTTTACTCGTGAAAAAGATGTTGAAGATAAGTTTGAAAAAAAAGGAAATATACTAGAATTAGAGCTTTTAAAAAGTCTATATATACCAGAAGATGTAGAATTAAAATTTGTAATCCAAAAAAAGCCATTAGGAACAGGCCACGCAATAGGGTTAGTCCACAAATCAATAGAAAAAACAAACAGAAATATAGTTATGTTATGGGGTGATGATATAGTATTACCAGATTACATATCAAATACATATAAAACTCCACCAAAAAGTATATTAGCAAGAGCAGTTGAGCAATATGTAAAAGATGGATATGGTGGAAACTTAATAGCAACTAGAAGAGTAAAAGACCCATCACGTTGGGGTATAGTTGAAAACGGAATTTACATAGAAAAGCCAAAACAATCAACATCAAATCAAGCAGCTTTCTGCTTTGTTATTTTTGATAAGAATGTTACTAAAAAGCTTGCAAAAGATGCTGAATTAATTGACAGCGGAAAAACACCTATATACAAAGACGGAATGGTCGGAGACGAATATATATTCATACCAGCATTAAACGCAACAGTATTAGAAGATAAACGCCGTCAACATCTTCGAACAATACAAATGAATAAAGATGAAATATATTTAGATTGTGGAACACTTGCAGGTTATGAACAAGCCTTAATATATTCATTATTAACATCATCAGTATATTCAAAAGAAAATTTAAACTTCATTACAAGATTGTATTTAAGAAGAAAGAAAATGTATAAGAAATCAAAAAGTTTCTTTTATAAACTATTTCACGGATTTTAAAAAAAAGATTATTAAAGTTAAATAACAATTATAAATTTATATTATAAGATATGTTTAATAAATCAGATGAAATTGAATCTTTAATAAAACAATTATCAAAACTACCAAGTTTAGGTAAAAGGTCTGCTACACGTATAGCACTTCATTTAATACAAAAAAAGCAAACAGATTTATCAGACTTAATTAACATATTACAAACAATAAAAGACAATGTTCAAATATGTTCAGAATGTGGAAATTTTGATACAAAAAATCCATGTTCAATTTGTTCTGATACAAACAGAAATAAATCAACAATATGTGTTGTGTCAGATGTAGCATCATTATGGGCAATTGAAAGGTCAGGTGTTTTTTCAGGAATATACCATATTCTTGGAGGAGTATTATCAGTATCAGAAGGGATAACAGCAGATAATTTAAGAATACAACCGCTAATTGAAAGAATATCAAAAGGAGATATCAAAGAAATCATATTAGCATTACCATCAACCGTTGATGGAAAAATTACAGCACATTATATTTCTGATAAAGCTAAAAATTATAATATACAAATAACAGAAATTGCACAAGGAGTTCCAATAGGTGGAGAATTAGACTATCTTGACGATGGAACTATAATAGAAGCAATAAAACACAGAAAAGATTTATAATAAATGATAGATAAATATGACGATTTACCATCAGTAAAAGATTATTTAATAAAATATTCTTTAATTGCAAAAAAGTCATTTGGTCAAAATTTTTTAACAAATCTAGAAATTACAGACAGGATTGCTAAATCCATACCGGATATATCAGAAAAAACAATCATAGAAATTGGAGCAGGTCCAGGTTCATTAACAAGAGCTATTTTAAAAAACAACCCAAAAAAATTAATAGCAATAGAAATCGATGAAACAGCATTACAAATCCAATCAGAAATAAAAAATAAATATAAAGATAAATTAGAAATTATAAACAAAGATGCTTTAAATATAACATTACAAGATTTAAAAGAGTTTTCTAAAAATACCCCTGTTCATATTTGTGGAAACCTTCCATATAACATATCAGTTCCATTATTAATAAATTGGTTGCATATAATCTATGATACAATAAAAGCAGATAAATCAAGCTTTATAAATGGAATGACATTAATGTTTCAAAAAGAAGTCTCAACAAGAATATTGTCTACACCAGAATCAGCAAAAAATAAAAAAGATTACAGCCGTCTTTCAATATTATCAAACTGGTTATGTAAAACAAATAAGCTGTTCGATTTACCACCAAGCTGTTTTACACCTGCTCCAAAAATTGTATCAACAGTAATGCAATTTATTCCATACGATAATATCCTATTTGATGAAGAATATAATACAGATATATTAAAACTAGAACATTTAATAAAAATATTATTCTCAAATCGCAGAAAAATGATACGTGGAATATTAAGAAATTTTGACTGGGCAAAAGTAAAAATATCTCCAACAAAAAGGCCAGAAGATTTAACAATAAAAGAATTGTGTGAACTCTCGACTTATATATAATTTTGTGATATAATATCTCAAAGGAATAATAAGGTAAGGAAATTTTAATCAATGCTTTGCAAATTTATGCAATCCATTTTGTCTTTTATAAACTTTAATAACAATAAAATTGTTATAATAAATCGCATACATAAAAATAAATCAAAACAATATCAAGGAGCAATACTTCTTGAAGCATTATTAATGATAGGATTGTTAATGCTTGCAACTCCTTTGATAATGAATCAAGTGCAGAAAAGAAATAGCCAAGTTGAAAATTTACTTATCGCAAATGAAATCAAAAACTTGCAATCCGCTGGTTCATCAATGTTAATCTTTGAAAAAGAAAGCTTAATTGCATCAATGGTTGATTCAGTTGTAATATTACAAGGAGAGATGATGAAAAATAAACTTGTAGAATACGGATTACCATCATCATTTTCTGTCAGAAATTCTTTGGGATTAGTACACGGAATATTATTTTTAAAAACAGGTAGCAAAACATCATATTCATTATCAGGATTTGTAATAAGTAAATTCGAAAATCCAGTAGACCCAAATAATTTATATGAAAGAGATTTAGACCCAATCAAAAGAAACGATATATTAAATGCAATTGGTTGGGATGCAGCATATATAGATGAACAAGGAGAAATAACAAGTAATTTACCAAATTATGATATTCCATTTGAAGTCCGTGATGCTGTTGGAAGAAATGTATTTTTAGTATCTTTACAGCAACAACAAAATTTCGGAGATTTTATGGCAAAACAAAAGCTAGAAGGAAATGAAACATATAACACAATGTTTACTGTGCTAAATATGAATAACAATAATATAAAAGATGTATCATATTTTTCAGGTTCAGATTTAACAATAGAAGACATAAAACTTGAAGAATTAACAACAGTTAATATGGAATTAAATTATTTAAAAACAAAAGAATTTAATGCTTTCAAAGAACAAGAAATAACAACTCCAGCAACATTAAAAGTATCAGATTTAAAAATAAAAGATTTAGAAGCAATGGCAGTAAACGTAAGACAATTAAGCACAAAAGGAACAACAACAGCAGGAGAAGTTGATACAGCAAACCTACAAATAAATAACAACGGAACAATAGATAAACTAGGATTTGTAAAATCAATTGATACAGAAGTTTTACGAATGCAAAATTTAGATACTCCAATTTATGCAAACGCATATAAGGTAAAAAATGCAGTTGTAATAGTAAATAATATCAAAGAAACTCTTTCAGCAACATCAAGCTCAACAGCTGGTTGGCAAAATCAAACGGCAAGAATAGCTCCAGCAAATAAATCAACAATGGTTGAAGATGTAATAATCCAAACAAGTGCAGGGCAAGTATCATTATCAGATACAGTTGCAAAATATGCAAAACAAGTAAAAGAAATTTTAAACCAAGCAATAACAACTTGGCCAACCTGGTGGTAAAATGAAAAATAAAATATACAGAAAGAAACTTTTTTATCTATTTGCTGGTGCTGGTATATTGGAAGTATTACTTGCTTTGGGCTTGATGGCATCTGTTGCTCCCTTTGTGTTTCGTATGATAACAAAGCAAACAAACGTTGTCAGAAACATTGCGTTAACAAAAGAACTAGATAACTTAATTTATGCATTTCAAAATTATCTTGATGCAACATCAATTGATTTAAATGATGGAGTGGGAAAAGAAAATACAAATTACAGCACAGATATACGCCAAGTATTTGCTGGTGATACTCAAATAAAAGGATTGCTAGAACCATACGGATTAAATGAAAGAATAGCTGCAATATGGACACTATTTGAAAGACAAGAAGTTATAACAGTAAAAGACGGTGAAAGCTTTAATGGATATATAGTATTATCAATATTAGACTTGAAAAATACTAATTTAGACATATTAACATTAAGAGAAATTGCAGCTTTAATCGGCCCAAATGCAGCAACAATAGATAACAGCGAAATACAAGGAGCAACAACAAATTGGGAAATAAGTTTGGAAACAATAACCCCAGATCCTGTATTGCTAGGCTTAGTAGTAAGATTATCAAAAAACACAAGCAAAACAGATATATATCTTAATAGAATTCTAAAAGAAAAAGCAGTAATGAACACAACATTATTTATGAATAAACATCAAATGGTTGACATTGGAGCAGCAGACGCAAAAATAATATCAGGAGAAAAATTTTACATAACAGACAAAACAAAATTTAATAAACTAACAATGAATAAATTTGACTTAAACGGAATATTAGAAGGAAGCCAAGAAGAAACATTATCAATTGACACTTATATGTTAGAAGTGGGAGAAAAATTAAAAATAAGAAATTTAAATGCTACAAGAAATTTATTAAAATCAAGCGATGTATCACTACTTGGTAATATTGAAGCATCAAGACTGATATCTCCATCAAAAATTACAACAAATGAATTAACATTTACAAATTCATATATATTAAATAATAACGTAATAGTTACAGCAAAAGAAATCAGAGCAGATAAATTTAAATGGAACTCAACAGTAAATTCAGACACTATAATTACAGAAAAGATTGATAAAGATGGAGTCACAGTTGTGGATTCATCAGGAGTTATGCACCTTACAGATTTAGAATTATCAGATATGGGTAGAATGTCCACTGAAATTGATAACATACAATCATTAGTTGACGCATTACAAGCAAGATGGGATTGTATAACATCTATTATCGGAACAGATGGAGGAGGCGATGCATCATCATGTCCATAAAAAACAATAAGATATTAAAAAAATCTAAATTATATTCAGGTGGAATGATACTTGAAGTTGTTTTAATGATGGCAATTATTATGATGGTTTATCCATCAATCTATCGTCAAACAACGAAACAAAAAGATAAAGTAAAAGATATTTTAATTGTTAAAGAAATAAACACAATTAAATATGCTTTTGAAAAATTCATAATGAAATACTCAGACAGAATTCCATTAGATGTATGTAATATAGACTTAGTTGACTTATTAGCAACTTGCCAAAATGATTCATATTTTGACCCAACAGTTTTAACAAATATATACAAAATGGGATTACCAGAAGATATAGGAAAACAAGAAAATATTTTCGGGCAAACATATTCAGTAAGAATTCGTAAAAAGCTAATCAATACTGGTGGAGAAATGATTGAAGCAATGGTTATTGCAAACAGCAGCGATGATGGAGAACCAGTAGACGCATTACAAATCAGAAATGTTGCAAGAGAATTAGGATTCTCCGGAGGATATGTTGACGGAAATTACATAGTAGGAGTAAATTGGGAAGATACAGCAGAAGGTTGGGGAATTGTAAGAGATGATTCTTTAATAAGTAAAATAAATCCAGTGCAAAATGATAAAAGTTTACTTGTAAGATTTAAAACAGCATTTCCAAGCGATAATACAATGTTAACCGATATGTTTTTAAACAATAACGATTTAATAAAAATAAATGACATAAATATAGTTGATGGAAAGTTTGCTAATATGACAGGAGAGGAAGTAGAACTTGACGATAAAGTGTTAATCAAAATAGAAAACATATTAACTGTAATCAACGAATTAAAATCAGAAAA
>CASDRH010000024.1 GCA_949283075.1 uncultured Pseudomonadota bacterium
TCCTGTAACTGTTAGAGTTACTGATACTGGAAAAGAAATAAGAAGTGTTATAGAAAATGGTAATGTAGAATCTAAATATTACTGGCATAAAGGACCTTATGAAGTTGCTATGGGTGCTTATAGTGATGCAATGTTAACACAATTTGTTGCAAAAGGTTATAGTCAGAAAATTGCACAAGATTTATCTCAAACAGGAACTCAAAATATGTTTAATTTAGGAGAAAATACATCTTATGCACAGGCAGCATCAGATACTATAAATTCTTTAAAAAATCCATCTGCCGGAGGAAATGCAGCAGCATCAGCATTTTCAACAAGTATTATGGGAATAAATCAATTACAAAAAATGCAAGATGGAGCAAATAAAAAATATAACGCAGCAGCATCTGCATATGAATCAGCAGTATCAGCAACACAATCAGCAGATGAAGCTGTAAATGCTGCAACTGAAGAACAAAGTTATATTGATAATGCAGCTAATTATCAAACAGCTATAAATAATGTTTTAGGAACAACAAAAGCTCAACAAACATTAGGTTTGATAATGTTAGATCCTAAATCACAATTTGATGATGGTAAAATATTAAAAACAGGTATGTGCTTTATAGTCACTCCGGATAATACAGTTGGACCAATTCTTGGTGAAGAAGGAGAAAATATAAAAATTGACTATAGTTTAATAAATTCATTTAGAAATTAATAAAATATCTCATTAAGAGGTTTTTATTTTAGAATATTCTTTAAAAATGAAATTCTGTGTATATCACTTGGACCAAATTGTTTTATTTCATCAATATGTAATTTTGTTCCATAACCTTTGTGTTTAAAAAAATTAAAATTAGGACAATTTAAGCTAATTTCTCTAATATATCTATCTCTTGCTACTTTTGCTATAATAGAAGCAGCAGCAATAGAATAGCTTTTAGAATCTCCGGAAATAATAGGTTCAGCAACACTTATTTTATTTGCACTTATCAAATCAATACAAAAGTTTGGAATAACATTTCCATCAATTAATAAAGCAATATCATCAAATGCGTTAAATTGTTTTACTAAATTATCAAAAGCTTTTTCCATTGCTAAAAAAGTGGCTTGTAATATATTAATTTCATCAATAGTTTTTGCATCAACTCTTCCAATACCATATTTAAAAATATCTGATTTTAAAGAAATAAGCTCATCAAATACACTTTCTCTTTTCTTTTCAGATAACTTTTTTGAATCGTTTATTTTTTCTAATAAATCAATAGGAAATTCTGATTGATTTAACCAAGCACAACAAGCAAATACATCACCTGCCAAAGGCCCTCTACCCGCTTCATCAATTCCAAAAACAAATTTAGAATTTAAAGAATTTTCAATATCAAAAGATGGTTTAATTTTATCAGTCATAATATTTAATCAATAGAAATATATTCAGGCCATTTATCATTAGATAAATCGTTTAAAGAAGGAATTCTTTGCCCGAATTTACTTCTGTAAAACCATAAATTTGTTAATACTCTTTTTACATATATTCTAGTTTCGGCAATTCTTAAAGCTTCAAGATAAAACAAAGGGTCATTATTAGGATTTTTAATTTCTCTATCAAGAGTTCTTAACCTACCAGGACCAGCATTATAAGCAATCAATATTTTAATAAGATTGTTTCCTATATAAGAATCGCTCATCAAATGCTGAATATATTTTTGACCCAAAGCGATATTATATTCTGGATTTAATAACTTATATTTAGCACCTTTTCTTAAACTAGCATCATTTTCCAAAAACGAAGCTGTATTAGGCATAATTTGCATCAATCCTAACGCTCCTGCAGAACTTCCAGCAGTCATACCAAATCTAGACTCTTGTCTAATTAAAGCAAAAATTAAAGCTCTATCAATCTGCCAACCAGAAGTTGGTTCAACTTTAATTTCAGGATATAAGCAAGCAGGATATAAGATATCACCTTCTGAGTCCTTTAAATAAGGAGCCAATCCCAAAGTTATATTCGGCAAGTGATTTGCTTCTGCAAAAGCCATAACAGCATGAATCAAATCATCATCAACATCATCATTTTTAAAAATCAACCAGCGAAATTCTTTAGCAGCTTTATTCAAATAACCAAGCTGTAATAAAGCAATTGCTCTAACTCCCGCGTCCCAAGCAATAATTTTATCAGCAAATTCTCTTGTAAATTCTGGGATATCCCAATTTATATCAAAGCTTCTTCCTAATTGAGCACTTGCCAACATTCCATACATAGTTCTGTTATAAGAAGCAGCAATTTCCAAATATTTATCACCATCTTCTTTATTTTCTGAATCAGAAGATAATTTTTTATTAGCTTTATAAGTCCAATAAGCAGCAGCAGCAGCATCCCAAGTCGATAAACCATCATTTTCAGTCATTTTTTTAAAGTATTTTTTAGAATTTTCAAAATCCTGTCTTCTAAAATACACTAAACCAAGAACCCAATTTGCTAAATAATAATTAGTATTATCTGCCGCCATTTTAGCAAACTTAATTGCTAAATCATCATAATCATTATCAACAAAGTATCTAAAAGCTAAATGAGAAGCCATTTTATAATAATCAGAAGTTCTTGCTAATTTTTTCATTCTAGGGTCTTCTAAACTCTGTCTTGCATTTTTAGTATATCCTCTTCGCAAAGCCCATTTAAAGTTTGTAATCAATTCTTTTAAAGTTGCTCTGTTATTTCCCGATAAGTGATAAATCCCTTCTAAAACCATACCACCGCTTGAATAAACATCTTCCGGAGCGTAATAAGCATTCCTTTTAGGGCTACTAGGCTTTTTTAAACCAGCAGAAGACCCTGCTCTTTTAACAGCTAAATCGTAAATATGAGCAGCAACAGGCAAATCAGAATATTCATCAAGCCATTTTTTTAACTCTGCATATGTATCTTTATATTTAGGATGCATATATTTCTGATACAAAACATACGGTAAAAGGATTTTATTTGTTAAAGTATCAATTTTTTTATTAGCTTCATCAAATTTAGCATTTTCTTGCAAATCAAAAATTTCTTTATAAATAGAAAGGTCAGGTTCCAACAAAGCAGAAGGAGTATCTCTGCTTAATTCAATACCAGGAAAAACCTCATTTGAAAATCTATGTCTATTATTTGTTGTTTGAGCAAAAACATCGCTCCATCTTAAAAAGCAAGACAGGATTAAACAAAAGATAACAGAAAAAAATCTATTATTGCAAGATTCCATATAAAATAACCTTACCCTTCCTTTTTATTAGAATCTTCTTTTCATAAGGAAAGTCATAACGATAGGAATCAACATCATATTCAAATAATCAATAAACATACTTTGAATTGAACCGCCGATAACCAACCAATCAAGCAATTTTACAAACAAGCAGAAAACTGCAGTATATATCAAAGGCAAATACCTTTTTTCATAAGTATTTTTTATTAACCAACCAGTAATAATGAATACAAAAAAGCCTAAATACATATACTTAGCATGTAAAACAGATTCAGCTGGAAATATATTTAAAATAAGATTTTTAATTTGATTATACATAATAACTACTCTCCTTTAAAATAAGTTAAATATAATAAAAAAGTAATATAAAATAAAAAAAATGTCTAGATAAATTTAAAAAAAATCTAATAAAAGATGATTTTCAAAAAGTCTTGATTTATTCTTTATAAATATATAATATAGCTTCAAAAGCGGGTATTACCCATAACAAATAAAATGGAGGCTATATATGGTTTCAAAATCAGTAAACAAAGCTGCTGGATTAAGAGCTTTAACATATCAAAGTTTTATAACAAAGACATATTTGTATATGTTTGCATCTTTAATTTTAACAGCATTAGTATGTTATTTAACAATTGAAACAGGATTATTTAAATCATTCATAAGTGGTAAATCCTTATCATTACTTGGATTAGGAGTTCAATTTTTACCATTAGGATTAATGATATTCTTGTGGACAAAAAAAATAGAAACTATGTCAGTAAATACAGCAAGATTATTCTTTTTTGGATTTGCGATATCATTTGGTTTGATGTTAAGTTTAGTAATATTCCAAACAGCACCGGTAGTTGTATTCCAATCATTAATTGGAACAGCGGGAGTATTCTCAGGGGCAGCACTTGTAGGATATTATATTAAAAAAGACTTATCATTTTTAAATCAAGTAGCTTATATAGCATTTTGGGGAATGTTTATTGCAACAATATTTTCATTATTCATTGGATTTGGAAACACATTCCATACATTTATTTCTTATGGAATAATAATTGCATCAGCAGTATTTGTTGCATATACAAACCAAAATTTAAAAATAGTACACCAATATTATTCAACACATTCTGATGAAACAGAAAAAATCGCAATTTTTGGAGCATTAAGCTTATATATCGATTTTGTAAACATATTTATCAGCTTGTTGGATTTAGCAAACAGAAAATAATAATAAAACAGGGAGAATAAAAAATGACTCATGTAATTGATAAAAATATATGTATATCTTGCGGAACTTGTGAAGCAGTATGTCCAAATGCAGCCCCAAGCTTTGGTGGAGATGCATATGTAATTGATCCAGAAAAATGTAATGATTGCAAAACTTGCGTTGAAAATTGTCCAGTTAACGCAATATCTAAAAAGGAGTAAGTTAACAAATGGCAAAAAAATCACAAACAAATTTGATAAAATTAAGAAATCCTGAAACTGGAACATTTTATCTAACAACTAAAAATCCAAAAGCAAAAGGTGCTGCTGGAACTCCAAAAGAAAAGTTGAAATTAAGAAAATATGATAAAAAGACCAGAAAACACGAAATCTTTGTTGAATCAAAAATATAAGATATTTTTCTTTATATAAAAACTATCCTTATGTATAATATTACATAAGGATTTTTTATGAAAGATAATATAAATTTACATAATTTTTTAAATGATGAAAGTATTACAAATAATCCTATTATAAATTATTTGTTCAGCAATATTTCTCATATAAATGGTATTGGAGAAAAAACATATCCAAAGATATGTAAATTAATAAATGGAAATAAGATTATAGATTTATTATATCACTTTCCTGCATCAATAATAAATCGCTCATATAAGCCAAATATCGCAGATGCAGAGATAGGAAAAATAGCAACAATTACAGTTGAGGTTGAAAAACATATACCATCACATAACCGAATTGCTCCACATAAAATAATAGCATCAGATGAAACAGACACGATGGTAATAAATTTTTTTAATTATAATCCAAAAATATTGCAATCTTGGTTTAAAGTTGGAGATAAAAAAGTAATAAGTGGAAAAATTGAAATATGGAATGGTCAAATATCTATGACTAACCCTGATTATATAGTTCCATTAAATATGGCACATAAAATACCAAATTTTGAAGCAATTTATCCATTAACAAATGGAATATCAAACAATGCTATAAAAAAAATCATATATCAAGTTATCAGAGGATTAAAAACACTAATACAAACAGATGAAAAAGCAATTCCAGAATGGCTTGACCCTCAATTCAAAAAACAGCAAAATCTACCAAACTGGTTCGAAGCAATAATGATAATGCATAATCCAGAAAAGCCTGATAAAATTATTGCAAGAAAAAGGTTATCATACGATGAGATATTATCATCACAATTATCACTTGGAATTATACGCTCAAAAGAACAAATACAATCCGGTAATAAAATAATCGGAACAGGATTATATAAAAATCAATTATTAAAAAATTTAAACTTTGAATTAACTAACGCTCAAAAATCTGTGCTAGAAGATATATACTCCGATATGGCATCAGAAAAAAGAATGTTAAGACTCATTCAAGGTGATGTTGGAAGCGGAAAAACAATTGTAGCAATATTAGCAATGTTGAATGCAGTTGAATGCGGTTATACAGCGGTTTTAATGGCACCAACAGAAATATTGGCAACACAACATTTTACAGATATTCAATCAATTTTATCAAAAACTGGTATAGATAAAGATATTAAAGTAGAACTTTTAACAGGTAAAGATAACATTACGAAAAAAAAGAAAAAATTGCAAGAAATAGAAAGTGAACAATTCAACATAATAATTGGAACTCACGCATTGTTTCAATCTAATGTAAAAATACCAAAATTAGGTTTGGTTGTAATAGATGAGCAACACAGATTTGGAGTTGACCAAAGATTGAAATTATCAGAAAAAGGAATAAATCCAGATATGCTATCAATGACAGCAACACCAATCCCAAGAACGCTAGCAATGACATTATACGGAGATATGGATATATCAAAAATTGATGAAATGCCAAAGAACAGAATACCTATAAAAACAGAGGTAATAATGCCTAATGATTTTTCAAAAGTCATAGATTTAATGAAAGAAAAACTTTCTTTAAAAGAAAAAATTTATTGGGTTTGTCCTCTTGTTGAACAATCAATGAAAAGAGATTTAATAGCAGTTGAATCAAGATACAGGGATTTACAAAAAACATT
Organism: uncultured Pseudomonadota bacterium; assembly: GCA_949283075.1. Classification (GTDB taxonomy): domain Bacteria; phylum Pseudomonadota; class Alphaproteobacteria; order Rs-D84; family CASDRH01; genus CASDRH01. The sequence continues at coordinate 6,484 of CASDRH010000024.1, forward strand.
TGGGGATAAAGTTGAAATTGTTCACGGAAAAATGAAAGCAGAAGAAAAAGAATTGCGAATGAAAAGGTTCACAGATGAAAACGGAACAGCAAATATATTAATTGCCACAACAGTAATTGAAGTTGGAGTTAATGTTCCATCAGCAACACTTATGATAATAGAACACTGCGAAACGTTTGGCTTATCTGCATTGCATCAATTAAGGGGCCGTGTTGGAAGAAGTAATAAACCATCAAAATGTATTTTAATTCCAGGAGAAAAAATAACAGATGTAGCAAAAGAAAGAATAAAGGTGATGACAGAAACAACAGATGGATTTGTCATTGCCGAGACAGATTTAAAATTACGTGGTTCTGGCGAGATTTTAGGAGTAAAACAAAGCGGAATAACGAACTTTAAAATTGCAGATTATGAAAAAGACAAAGAACTATTTGAAATAGCAAGAAAAGATGTTAAATACATTTTAAACAAAGATGAAAATCTTACTTCTGACAGAGGAAAAGGATTAAAATTATTGCTAAATTTATTTAACAAAACATCAGATATGGAAAAGATATTTTCAGGTTAACTATAAATCAAAAATACACACAGGATTTTTTAGCAAATAATCAATTTGTTTTTCGTCAATTCCTTTGTGTAATATAGCCTCACTTTTAGAGCCTTTTTTTGCAACAACAATAACTCGCTTAGCAGATTCAGAAAAGCTTTTAGTAAAAATAGGAAATATTTCAATTGCACCCATATTAAATTTTTTCAAAGAAAATATAATATCATCAATTCGTGAAGCTTTGTGTATAATAGAAAAATATCCGTGATTTTTTACTCTCTTAACACAAATTTCAATCCATTTTTCTAATGATATATATCTCTCTGTATAAGAAGTAGATTTGTTTTTAAAAGGAGAAGTTTCTCCAATATGAAACGGAGGATTAGTCATAACCCAATCATATTCATTTTTAACTTTTTTAGAAAATTGCCTATCAGAAATATCAGCATATATAAAATTTATCCTGTCATTAAAGTAATTTAATTCTGCATTTTGTTTTGCCAAATTTAAAACATCTTTCTGAACATCAACAGCATCAATACAACAATTTTTTATTCTATGACATAAGCAAATATCCCCTGCTCCATTTCCACAACCGATACTTAAAACAGAGAAGTTTTTATTATCTCTTTTACAAAAGTTTTTAATATATTTAAAGTTCACAGATTCAGATAATAAAACAGTATCCATAGAAGCCTTAACAGCATCAGCATCTTGGTAAATCTTTACAGATTTATTCAAAAGATAATTTAGTTGAATTTGTTTGTTTTTATCGCTTGCAACAATCATTTTTTTATATTACAATCCCAGCAATCTTTAATTTAACATATATTATTGGAAAAAAAGAAAAAATGGAAGAAAATTTTACAAACGATATGATTGAAAATCAATCAAATGAGCAATTCAACGATAATATAAATGAATTTGATATTGATGGAATAAACGAAGCATCACAAATTCAAGAATCTTACAAAGAAATATATCCATCTGATAATAAGACAGAAACAACACAAAATAACGAAATAAAAAAAGGCGAAGCTGTCAATGTTCAAGATTTTGCTAATAAGAACATTGAAGAAAAACAGCAACAAGAAGAAGCAGTAAAAGAACCATTGCAACAACAATTAAGAGAACGCCTAACAAATATATTTAAAGTAAATAAAAATAAATGCGATGTATCACAATGCCAAGAACATCACGACCAAAACACTTTAATAAATCAGTATAAAGATAGCTTTGTTTATGCAAACACAGTATCGTTAATACTTATAATGATATTCATATTTTTGTATGTAAAAAATGCTAATATATCAAAATTCAAAAATTATATAAATGATAGCAATATAATAATATCATTTTGTTTATTGATGTTATCATTCATATCATCATCAACAAATATGCCTACATATTTTATAAATAATTATAAAACAGCATTATATATAAACCAAGCTTGCTTATTTATAACATCAATAATATTTATGATAACATTATTCAAACATAAATCAGAAAGGTAAAAAATGAATATAAATCAAATAATAACATCAATATCATCATTTATGTTACCAATTACATATACTATTACAATAATATACTTTGTAATATTCTGTTTAACAAAACTAAATGTAAAAGTTCCTTTTATAAAGAAAGCATCAACTATATCTTTAGAAACAAAATTCATATTGTTAATGACTTTAATATCTATAATATTTTTTGCTATTGGATATAACAAAGGAAAGATAAATGTTTTAATATCATTAAGTGTAATATTAGCATCTTATTTAATAGCAAAAATTGCATACAGTAAGAAATCTGTTAATTTTGCTAACATATCAATTATATCATCAATAATTTTATGTGTGATATTAAACAATATGTTTGGACACCCAGAAGCATTTTCAATAGAAAAATCAGGAAATTTTGACATAGCAAAATTGATATTATTACAATTAATATCAGTAATATCAGCTTTTGTAATATCATCAAATATAATCTATAAAAGATTTATGAAAAAAGGAAAAGTATCAAAATTCAAAAAACATATATTCTTAAACAAGACATTAACAGTATTCATATTAAATTGTATGATTTTACTATTATTTACAGAATCAATAATATCATTACAAATATCGTTTGTATTTGCATTGATAATATCATATTTAACATCAAAGAATTTAGATAAAAAATACTGGAATGAATACCACAGTAAGGTAAATAGCATATTATTATCATTTATAATATGTTTATCATCAATATTCATCGGCAATATATTATTATCAATAATATCATCATTTGCTTTTGCAATAACTTATAAGTCATCATTTGATGAAAATAAGGAATTTTTAAGCGAAGCAAAAGAAGAAATAATAAAAGGATATTCTGGAATATAAAAAAAAGCCTTAAAAGGCTTTTTTAATAACAAGAAGAGGATTTTAAATTATTCATCAGAATTTATATCTTCCGCAGCTTTAACAGCATCTCTTAATTTATTTCTTAAAATATCAATAGGTTTTCCATTTTCATAATGCCAAAATAACCAACCATTACAGCTAGGTAAATTCTGAACTTTTGCTCCAATTTGATGTATAGAGCCAATTTCATTTTTATAAGCTAAAGAGCCATCAGATAAAACAACAGTTTCAAATTTACCTTTATTATCAAATAGTTTATCACCGGGTTTTAACAATCCGTGTTCTAACAAAGCACCAAAAGGTATTTTCATTAAATGCTTTTTAGTAGTCATCTGCAAAGGTAATAAATCAGAAGCAGGTTTCACCGCATCAATTCTTTTTTCAGCTTCTGCTATATATGATTTATCACGTTCAATACCTATAAAGTTTCTACCAAGTAGCTTTGCTGCCGCTCCAGTAGTTCCAGAACCAAAGAAAGGGTCTAAAATAACATCACCAACATTAGTTGAAGATAAAATAACCCTGTAAAGCAAAGCCAAAGGTTTTTGAGTTGAATGAACCTTATCACCATTTGCATCACGTAATCTTTCATTTCCAGAGCAAATAGGAATATTCCAATCACTACGCATTTGAGTACCATCATTAAACATTTTCATAGCTTCGTAATTGAATTTATATTTAGCATCTTTTGATTTACTACACCAAATCAAAGTTTCGTGAGCATTTGTAAATCTAGTCCCTTTAAAATTAGGCATAGGATTACTTTTTAACCAAATAATATCATTCAACAACCAGAAATCTAAATCCTGTAAAATTGTTCCAACACGAAATATGTTATGATAAGAACCAATAACCCAAATAGTTCCATTTGGCTTCAAAATTCGTTTAGCCTCAGCTAACCATTCTTTTGTAAATTTATCATATGATGAGAAATCAGAAAATTTATCCCAATCATCATCAACCGCATCAACTACACTTGCATCAGGTCTAAGCAAAGTTTTATTTAACTGCAAATTATAAGGAGGATCAGCAAAAATAACATCAATCGACTCATCTGGAATCGACCTCATAATTTCCACACAATCTCCATTTAAGATTGAATTCAAATGCGGTAAGTTTTTCCCAAAATTACTCACTTTATTATCTCCAATTTTTCCCCTTGCTCGCAATTATACCATACAAAGCGAACGCTCAAAAGCAATTTATTTTCAAAAAAATGAATTTTATTGTTGATTATCAAAAAGTATATAAAAATCAATGGGATAAACTAAAAATATAAAGTAAAATTTTACCTTAAAAAGTGAATATAAAAAGGTATAGCTTTATATAATAATAAAATTACAAAAGAAATAGATAATTTATAAAAAACAAAGATAGATAAATATGTAAAAATTTATAAATTTGAACAATCATTATCAAGATATTTATCAAAGCTATCATCATCACGATTTAGATAATCTAATATAGCATTATCTGATAATGTAGACAGCTTTTTAATTCTGCAACAAGTTGTTTTAGATATTTTCTTATCACCTTTTTCACAATAATTTCTAAAAGTTTTTTCAGAATTTCTAATTGATTTAATAATATAAAATTGGACAACGTTATCATTACCGCTTTCATAAGATTTCAATAATTCATCATTAGGGATATCTAAAACTCCTTTAACAGCAGCACAAACAAGAATTTGGTCAATATCTAATAATTCATCTTTATTGATACATTTTTTATCATATTCATCTTTAAAAGCAGATTTTACTATAAACAATCCCATTAATTCAAAAGCTTTGTTGTTAAAATCTTCATCAAGAATATCTAAATTTATATCTAAATCAGAATTACTTTGAAAATCAGAGGCAGTTTCATTATTTAAACTTTGTTTATTATCTTCTTTCTCATTCAATCTTTTAATATCACGAAGAATAACATCATCAATTCTTTCTTCTTTTACTTGTTGTGCAAAAGCAAAAGATAAAAAACTACAAAAAATAATAAAAAAAGAGCTTATAATTTTCATCATAAGCCACAAAATATAACTATTTTCCATATTTTTCAAGAACTTCTTCGATATTCACCCTAAATCTTTCAGGATTAGGAATTCCTTTAAATTTAATATCTTTACCACCAGTTCCAGAAAAAGAAATTGTTCCATACCCTAACAAAGAACCAAGAATACCTTTATCAACATTAACAGATTCAATTTTTTCTAATCTAACTTCATTTGTATTTATCGCAATTATTCCATATTTGTAAATTGCTCTTTTATTTGTAATTACCATTTCCATATTTATAAAGTTTAACCATACATATATAGCAGCGATAAAAGTCATTATTAATGATGCTTCTTTAACCGTTGCCAATGAAAATGAAAATATAAAAACAATAGATGTACAAATAATAATATTTATCAAAGACAAGTAACTAGAAACTTTTGTTTTCAATAAAATTTTTTCATCTTTTGAAAGATTTTCTTCTATATAAGACATAATATACTCCTTATTTTTTAAAAATTTTTAAGTTATTTGTATAATCAATACACAAACATAGACGATTTTACCCCCCCCCATGAAAAGTCAATAAAAAAAGCTTCGGATATTTCCAAAGCTTTTTCTTGATTTATGAAAGAATATGTTATTTTTTAACTTCTTCAAACTCTGCATCAACAGTTTTTGCACCATCAGCAGAAGCTCCAGCATTATCGCTTGCCCCTGCTCCAGCACCAGCTGCTGCAGCATCTTGTTGAGCTTTATACATAGCTTCACCCAACTTCATTGCAGCATTTGTTAAAGTTTCATATTGTTTATCCATTTCTTCTGCTGTTGCATTTTCTTTTTTCAACAACTCTTGAGCATCTTTAATAGCATTCTCAATTGCAGTTTTATCATCAGCAGAGATTTTATCCCCATATTCTTTAACATTCTTTTCAGAGCTGTGAACAAGGCTTTCAAGTTTATTTTTTGATTCAATGACAGCACGTTTTTGTTTATCAGCTTCAGCATTAGCTTCTGCTTCTTTAACCATACGTTCAATTTCTTCTTCTTTTAAACCACCATCAGATTTAATAGAAATGCTTTGTTCTTTACCAGTTCCTTTATCTTTTGCAGAAACGTGAGTAATACCGTTTGCGTCAATATCAAAAGTAACTTCAATTTGAGGCACTCCACGAGGAGCAGGAGGAATACCAACTAAATCGAAAGCTCCTAATAATTTATTATCGACAGCCATTTCACGTTCACCTTGGAAAACGCGAATAGAAACAGCAGGTTGATTATCTTCCGCAGTAGAGAAAACCTGAGATTTCTTTGTAGGTATAGTAGTATTTCTGTCAATCAATCTAGTAAACACACCACCAAGAGTTTCAATACCTAAAGACAATGGAGTAACATCTAATAACAAGACATCTTTAACATCGCCTTTTAATACACCACCTTGAATAGCAGCACCAACAGAAACTACTTCATCAGGGTTAACACCTTTGTGAGGTTCTTTACCGAAGAAGTTTTTAACTTCTGAAACAACTTTAGGCATACGAGTCATACCACCAACTAATATAACCTCTTTAATATCAGAAGCATTTATACCAGCATCTTTAATAGCTTTCTTACAAGGTTCAAAAGTTTTTGCAATCAAATCCTCAACCAAGCTTTCTAATTTAGCACGAGAAAGTTTGATATTTAAGTGTTTAGGGCCAGTTGCATCAGCAGTAATGAAAGGTAAATTGATATCAGCTTCCATAGAAGTAGACAATTCAATTTTAGCTTTTTCAGCAGCTTCTTTTAATCTTTGTAAAGCCATTTTATCAGAGCGTAAATCTATACCATTTTCGCTTTTAAAAGTATCAGCTAAATAATCGATTATACGTTTATCAAAATCTTCACCACCAAGGAAAGTATCACCGTTAGTAGATTTAACTTCAAACACACCATCGCTTATTTCAAGAATAGATATATCGAAAGTACCACCACCAAGGTCATACACAGCGACTAATTCACCACTAGTTTTTTTATCCAAACCATAAGCCAAAGCCGCAGCAGTAGGTTCATTTATAATACGTAAAACATTTAAACCAGCAATTTTACCAGCATCTTTTGTTGCTTGACGTTGAGAGTCGTTAAAATACGCTGGAACAGTTATAACAGCTTCTGTTACAGACTCGCCAAGATAAGCTTCTGCATCTTTTTTAATTTTCTGTAAAATGAAAGCAGAAATTTCACTAGGAGAATACTTTTTACCTTTAACTTCAACCCAAGCATCACCATTATCAGCTTTTACAATTTTATAAGGTACAGAATCAATATCCTTTTTAACCATAGGATCATCAAAACGTCTACCAATCAAACGCTTAATAGCATATAAAGTATTTTCAGGGTTTGTTACAGCCTGATTTTTAGCAGTCTGACCAACCAAACGTTCTTTATCGGTAATACCGACGATAGAAGGGGTTGTTCTGTGTCCTTCTGCATTTTCAATAACTTTTGCATCCTTACCATCCATAAAAGAAAAGCAAGAATTAGTTGTTCCTAAATCAATTCCAATTACTTTAGACATAATCGTACTCCTTTACTTAATTACTTTCGCAAATAAGGAGTAAAA
>CASDRH010000025.1 GCA_949283075.1 uncultured Pseudomonadota bacterium
ATTGCGATTAAAGCTAAAACAAATAATTTTTTCATTTTCTTTCTCCTTGGTTAGAATGTTTATAGTTTTTATTTTAGTGTTTTTAATAAAACGATACGATTATAGCAAAAAAACATCTTTTTACAAATAAATAATATAAAATCCAAAAAAGGCAATAATTACAATAAGATAGAATATAAAAAATTATATATATTTGATATAATTATAAAAATTACTTATATAAAAAATTTCACAAAAACAAAAAAGAATCAAATAAAACTAATTACTATTTTTATTTATTCCAGACGCACCTAATCCAAAAACAGAGCCAAATACAGTTCCTGCATTTGTTGCAGGAGATTGAGTATTATTAGGTACAGAATCACCTGCTCTTGCTACTGGCTGTTTAGCACTATTAGCAGCCGCAGCAACTCCCATAACAGCAGCATTTTTATTATTATTTGCAGATAAGCTTTCAGCAACACCACCAGCAAAAGCACCTGCTCTTGCAGTATTATTTGCTTGATTTTGAACGGCTTTATTGTTGTTAGATGGAGCTCCTATAATAGCAGCTACCATCATAGCATTCTTTGTATCATTATCGTTATTTATATTATTGTTAGAATTATTTAAAGCAGGGGCTCCTATAACAGCAGCCGCAATCATAGCTTTTTTAACAGAAGAATCTACTTGTTTATCATCATCTTTCTTGGATTTATTTTTCTTTTTCTTTGCAAAAGCATTTTTAACAAAAATATTGTTATTATCTGATAAAGAAAATACAAATAAAAAACAAAAACAAAGAACAAAAAATTTTTTCATAATTATAATTCGAGTTTATAAATTGATTTAAAATTATATCAATTATAACATAAGTAAAAAATAAGGACAAACAAAATATTTGTATTGTCCTTCAATAATATTAAATATTTAAGCTAATTATAAATTATCTCCTTGTTCGGAACAAATACCCATATCAATAGCTTTTCTAAATTCTCCTATATCAACAGGAGTGCAACCAGAATTTACATCTTCAATTGCTTTTTGAAAAGCTTCTGGGTCATCTTTTGCCATATTAGCACATCTAAACAAACGTTCACATTCTAATGACTGATTACTATTATTAGTCTTGATAGGAATTTTATCTAATTTTTCTTGAACAACTTTATCATCAAAGCTTTGTATTTCAGAAGCGGTTGCAACTTCTAACATTTGAGCATTTGCAAAAGAACCTAAAGCAAAAACAGATATTATATAAACAGATAAAAGTTTAATCATCATAAGCCTCCTTTATTAAGTTATTCAGTAGCAATTTAACAACCACAGCACAACAATATAAAATGTTATTATAATAGCTGATTAACAGATAATATAATAAGGCTACTAATCCAATCATAACAATTATAAAATAATTTACAAGATTATAATTTTGTTGTTTTAAAAAGCTGTATATGCGATAATATAAAGTCAAAAATTAAATCGGAGTATAAAAAATGAATACAAAATCATCAAAAGATAAAATAAAAAAAATGTTAAACAAATCAGTAATTTTATATATTTCAATTGGAATAAATTTAGTATTTTTTATATGTGCGATATTAGGAATGGTAAATTTCGATAATAAAAAAATGGGATATATTGGAGAATGGTATGGAAGAGCAAGAATAATCCCATCAAGTATGATGAAAGATCATACAAGAAAGATGACACAACACTTTAAAGATTTAAAACAAGTATTATTACAAGAAGAATTTAATATAAAAGCTTTCACATTAGCAGTATCAAATATAAATGAAGAAAAGATGTTATTTAATAAAGAAATTGAATCTATTATGTTAGAAAGATTTCAAAAAATGACACCAAAGCAACGCCAACGTTTTGTTGAAAAAATTGAAAATAGAAAAGTTAGAAAAGCTAATATAAAAAAGAAAAAACAAGCAAAAAAAGAAAATAAAAAACAAGAAATAGATAACAAATCAAAAGCAAGTAATTAACAATTTGATTTTAATTTAATAATGAATGCTCCATCTCCGCCAAGGTGTATAGGAGCATTTTTAATACAAACTACATTATAAAAAATATCTTTATTGTATTCTAACCATCTTGGAACATTTACACGTAAACTACCAGATTTACCTGTAATAATTAAGATATTTTTCCAATTATTTTTATAAGATTTTTCAATATATGCTTGTAATATTTTAAAAGATTGATTTTCAGTCCAGCTGTGCAAATCAATTATTAAATCTATTTTAGGAACTTTTTCAGCTCCTTTTTTTATTTTCTTTTTTTTATAACTAAACATATTTAAAGCAACTTTATTAATTAACGCCATAATATATTTAAAAAAATTTTTTTCAATAATAGTTTTCATAAAAATTATTAAACTTGATTTATCATATAAAGAAATTAAATCAATAAATGGATAACACATCCAATCAATAATCTATTTTCAAACAGTTTACTAAATATAACTATATCAATTAAAATAAGGGAAATTTAAATGAAATTATTATCAAAAATAAAAATAGTCATTATAGCAATAATAGGCTTCATAGCATCATTATTAATTGCTTATTTCAAAGGCAAACAATCAGAAAAAATTAAAAATACAAAGGAGACTTTAAATGAAGTTAAAAAAGCAAAGAAAGCTCGTGATACTTTGTCCAATCCTGATACTGTTAAGCGGTTGCACAAAAAATACAATAAATAGCTTTTGTTTAATATACGAACCAATATATCCAAATTATGAAACAGATACATCAGAAACAATTAAACAAATTGATAGAAATAATATAGCATATGAAGAATTATGTAATTAAGAAATAAATATAAATAGTAAATTTTATATTGATTTTTAATAAATACTTTGTGAAAATACATAACGGCGAAACAGACGAAAAACTTATTTATCTGGCCAGGACAGGAATGTAGCAACCAAAATAATATTTTTCGGGTTGATTCGCCTTTTCATTTTAAATGTCTTTAACTTGCACGAAATACAATTTTTAAGTATAATTTTATATATGAGAAGAATTAGTATAAATATAATAATACTACAAAGCATAATAGTTTTATCATCTTGCCAATATATTCAAAAACAAAATGATATATTACAAGTAGATAATTCAAATACTGACATATCAAATGAAATATCAGGATATGCTTATGAACCACCAGAAAGAATTGTGTTAGAACCGACTTTACCACTTCCAGAAAAACCAGTGATATTAACAGAGCTTGAAGGAAGAAAAGATACTTGCACAAAGGACGTCCATTATAAAATAAAAAAAGCCGGTTTAGAGGAAATAAAATTACCATCAAACAAAAAGTATATAATATATCCATATTTATTTAAAAACGTAAAAGGATATAATGTTCAATATCCAAAGTATTTTGGTGAAATAATAATAGATTCAGAGCATAACGTAAATTTCAATAACACGAAGGATTTTGTTGGATTACACGATTTAAAAGCTTTAGTAGAAAAAAAACAAATTCCATTAACATTTAATTTTAATAAAACTATGTATATAGTAAAAGACTGCGATTATTATATATCTGCAATTGCAAAGTACATACAAAGCTGGGGATATGAAATAGCAACAGAAATAAAAGAAGATAAAGAATATTAATGATAAAAAGATTAAAAAACATAATAAAACAAAACATCATAATATATTTATTATGTTTAACTTTTGCAAATATAGTAAACGCTCAATGGTATTGGGAAAAAGATCCAGAACCAGTTTTACCACATTTTGCTACATCATATCCAGAAAACAGAGATTTAAATATAAATGTGTTAACTGATATATTAGGATTAACCCCAAACACCACAGCATATACATTTTATGAAATATCTGTATATGAAAAATATGATGAAGAAAAGCATAAACAAATAAATCCATATATTGGAAAAATCACTCTTACAAGAGATAAAGCAGAAGATACATATAAAGTTCAACAAGAATTTACAGAAAGTGTATTAAAAGAGCATCCAAGAATAAAAAAGTTAGAAAAAGATTTAAGAAGAAAAGAAGCAGTAGATTTCGTTATTACTCCAATTCCAGAAATAAACCCAATGAATATAAAAGAAGAATTAAATGGTTATGTGCAAATAATTGATACTCCATACATAATACCAGCAATAGAAAAATACCTTACATTACAAGGGTATGAATATAAAACAAAATATTTTTATATAACTAAAAAAGAATATGAAATAAAAAAAGAAACAGGGAATGTTCAAAAACAAAGAAAGATATTTTATTAATTAATTAATTTCCATCTGTTTCAGAAACGATGCGTCCATTTGTTTCATAAGCCATATCATTTAAAAATTTTTCAAATGCAGAAATGAAATAATCGCAATCTTTAAAAACCCTGATATTCTTTTTAGTTTTATAATTAAATCTTATAATTCCTTTTTCATTTGCAACTTTTTGTTGAATTTTTTTAATATCATTAATTAAAAATTCATCATTTAAAGGTTTAAGAAAAAATTGAACATTATTTTTAGAATCTATAACAACATATCCCAAATTTTTAATATTAGGAACGGATAAAGATTGCAAATCCATATTATTAGCATTTTCTAAATCCATATTGTTCATATCTTCTTCTCTTAAAACATTAACCTTTAAGTTTAAATCCATATGATAAGTTTCATTATCCTTTAAATTAATTTTTACCAAACCATATTTAGTATTCAAACTATCAGAGCAAATAAACATTTTGCTACTAAAAGAGTAAATAGCACTAGCAACAATTGCTAATGCTATTAAGATTAAATAAGAATATTTATTAAGCAACTTTTTGATTTTCACAAACTAAATCTCCATTTTGATTTTCTTTACACAAACCTAATTTTAACAATTTTGAACGAGCTTCTGTGAAAACCATTTCTTTAATACGAGCAACAATTTCACCAACACTTTTACCATCAACTGATTCAGAGAAAGATTCATATCTAATTTGCAAGCAAGTATATGCACCAATTAAATCATCATAACTCAATTTAGCCATATCACCATAAACACCGATTAATTGTTTTAAATTAACAACCTCTGAATTTTTATTTACCCAAACGATATCTTGTAACACAGAGTCAATAGCATTCATCAAAACCATCATACCTTTATGATTGTTTGAAGTGTTCATAGTAGAATTTTGGATTTTTTCTTGAGTTTTCATATCCTTACCTCGTGTTTTTATTGTTTTGTTAATTAAATATTTTCCTTCTCTTTTTGTGTTTTTGAACACATTCAATAAACGCTTTTTATCAATAAACAATCCCAAGTGTCAAGTAAAAAAGTCATAAAATGTCATTTTTTTCCATAAAATGTCATTGACAGTTATAAAAAGGTGGAATATAACATAGTTAAATTAATAAAGAATCGCTAAAAATAGCGTAAAAAGGAATAAAATGGCATTGTTTTTATCTACATTTGAAAATAAGGTTGATACAAATGGTCGTGTATCAGTGCCATCTTCATTCAGAAATGCACTAAAAGATGAAAGCTTCCAAGGTGTAGTATTATATAAATCATTTACATCAAATTGTATCGAAGGTTGCAGTATATCAAGAATGAATCAACTATCAGACGCAGTTGATAATATGGACGTATTTTCAGAAAAAAATGAAGATATAACAACATTATTATTTGCAAGTGCAAAAGAATTATCATTTGATTCCGCAGGAAGAATAATAATTCCATCAGATATGTTAAAAGAAGTTGGAATTTCAGACACAGCATTATTTGTTGGTCGTGGAAAAACATTTCAAATTTGGAATAAAACAAATTTTGAAAATATTCAAAAAGAAGCAGTTGAAAAAGCAAAAAAATCTCGCCCATCATTACTATTGAAATAGGAGGATAAAATGTCAGATACAAATCCTCATATTCCTGTTTTGCTAAATGAGGTAATCAAAGTTTTAAATATAAAAGATAACGGAGTTTATATTGATGCAACATTTGGAGCAGGAGGATACACAAAACAAATTTTAAAATCTGCAAAGAATGTAAAAGTAATTGCTTTTGACAGAGATAAAACAGTTTCAAAATATGCAGAGAAAATAAAATCAGAATACAAAGATAATTTTACATTTATAAATGACAAATTTTCTAACATACCAAACCATATAAATTATAAAGTTGATGGTATAGTATTTGATATAGGAGTATCTTCAATGCAAATAGATAATACAGAAAGAGGATTTTCTTACAGATTTAATAATAAATTAGATATGAGAATGGATCAAAATTCAAAACTATCTGCATTTGATATAGTAAATAAATTTAATCAAGACGAAATATCAGATATTATATATAAGTATTCTGATGAAAAAAAATCAAAGCTAATAGCAAAGAAAATTGTTGAAGAAAGATTAACAAACCAAATTGAAACAACATTTGATTTAATATCAATAATAGAAAAATGTGTAAACCCAAAACATAGATTAGATACAATTAAAAGAGTGTTTCAATCTTTAAGAATAGCAGTAAATGATGAACTAAATGAGCTTAAAATATCATTAAATAATTCAATAAGTTTGCTAAAATCAGAAGGAGTGTTAGCAGTTGTAACATTTCATTCTTTGGAAGATAAGATAGTAAAAAATTTTTTAAAACCGAAATCAAATGTAAACAGATTCAGTATTGAATCTATAACAAATACAGAAAATAAAGAAAAATCACCCTTTAAAATAATACAAAAAAAATGTATAATTCCATCAGATGAAGAATTGGAATTAAACCCAAGGTCAGCATCATCAAAATTAAGATATGCAATAAAGATATAAATTTTATGGTATAATGATATGAAACTATTAAAATATTTAAAATCAGTATATTTATTTATCAGCCATACAACATCAAATCTTCTTTGGCATTTAAAATATAATAATTTTAAAACAGGCGTAATCAGCGCTTTAATATTTTTAATATTTTCAATAGTTGGCTCGATAATAGCATATGAAAATGTAGTTTTATCTAAACAACAAAAGAAAATTAATGATAAAATAACAGATTTAAACAACGAAATTAAAATAGCAAATGCTGAATATATGCATTTAATTGCTCCAAATAATTTAAAAAAATTAAACGAAAAATTTACTCCAAATTATAAGGATATATCAGAAGAACAAAAATTATATTTAAAAGATAAGTAATAAAATTATTTTATGAGAAAAAACTTTAAAAACATAAACCCAAAAGATGAAATACCACAAGATGTATTAAAATACTTCTCAAAAAAGCACACAAAAAATAAAGACAATATCAGATTAAAAATAATCAACATCGGAATATTTGTAATCGCCTTAATAATATCAATAAGATTAATATCATTAATAGGAGCAAATATAGACTTCCCTTTATTTGAAATATTTTCTTCAAATAAAAGCGATTATAAAAGAGAAAATAAAAAACTAATACGCCGAGATATTATTGACAGAAATGGAATAAAGATAGCTTCATCAATTCCATCATTTAATTTATATGCAAATGCAAAAGATATTTTATTCCCAGATAAAACAGCAAAATCTTTAACAAAATTATTTCCAGATTTAAATTACAATGATTTAATGAAAAAATTTAAAAGCAAAAAATCATTTGTATACATAAAAAGACAAATACCTATAAAGTACAAAGATTCTATATTAAGAATGGGAGACCCAGGATTAAAATTTGAAAATACATACGAAAGAATATATCCATTAGAAGAATTATTCGTGCATATAGTAGGAGTAGTAGATATAGATAATAATGGATTATCAGGACTTGAAAAGGGATTAAACAAAGAGATTTTAAAAGAAACAGCAGAACCAGTTCAACTTACACTAGACAGCCGAATTCAAACAGTATTAAGAAATGTTTTAATGGAGGGTATAGAAAAATATGATGCTAATCAAGCAGCAGCAGTAATAATGAACATTAAAACAGGCGAGATATTAGGTTTAGTATCACTACCAGATTACAAACCAGAAGATGTTGGTATAGCATTAACAGATTCTAAATATAATAATCATATAACATCTGATGTTTATGAGCAAGGTTCAGTGTTTAAAGTATTCACATCAGCATTAGCGATTGAAAATGGTTTTGCAGATATTGATCCAATACCAACATATGATATTAGCAAACCATTAAAAATTGGAGACTTTACAATAAGAGAAGAGTTAATACATCAAAAAACGGTAAAATTTTCTGATATTCTTGTTTTATCATCTAACATAGCATCTGCAATAGTAGCAATGGATCTCGGTGGAAAAAAACAAAGAGAGTTTTTAAAAAAACTAAATATGTTTGATAAAGTATCATCACTACCAATACCGGAATTAGGAACTCCAGTAATTCCATCAGAAGGTGATTGGACAAAGGCAACAACAGCAACCGCTGGTTATGGGTACAGTTTATCTGTCACTCCATTACATACATTACTTGGATTTATTGCGATAGTAAATAATGGTATTTATGTCCAACCTAAAATATTAAAAGATATAAAAAATGAAGAACACGATATACTTGATAAAATATTACCTAATACAGAACATGATGAAAACGATAAACATTCAGAAAGAATTGTATCATTATCAACATCAAAATTAATGAGAAAATGGTTAAGAGAAACAGTAACAAAAGGAAAAGCTTACAAAGACCCAGGCGGATTAATAACAGGTGGAAAAAGTGGAACATCGACAAAAATAATTAATGGTAAATACTCACAAGATTTATTAAGAACATTTTATATATCTACTTGGCCGATTGATAATCCACAATATGCAATGCTTGTAATGATGGACGAAGCAAAAAAAGGTCCTTGGGGTTCAAATTGCAGATTATCAGGTTGTAATGTATTCCCGATGACAAAAGAGATTTTAAAAAATATTGCAGTTTATACCATTTTGTATTAAAATCTGAAAGATATTCAATAAATTACTCAAAATAAGAAAAGGCAAAAAATGTTTTATAGTTTTTTCGCAAATAATGCGATTTCAAATATAGGATTTGAAAATCTATTTAGGTATGTTTCATTTAGAGCCGGCGGAGCTTTATTAACAGCTTTTTTATTATCAATTATTTTAGGAAATTTTTTTATAAAAAAATTATCATCAATTTCTAAAAAAGGTCAACCTATAAGAGAAAAAGGATATGGTCCAGAAAGTCATTTGAAAAAAACAGGCACTCCAACGATGGGCGGATTGTTAATAGTATCAATGTTTACAATCTCAACATTATTATGGACTAATTTATCAAATGCATTTGTATGGATAATAATGTTATTAGTATTTAGTTTTTGCTTTGTAGGATTTTTTGATGACTTTATGAAATTAAAGAAAAATGATGCATATGCTTTAAGTAAAAGAACTAGAATAATTTTGGAATTAATATTTGCAACAATAGGTTCTTTATTAATCATAGAATATTTACCATTTTCACAAACTACAATATTTTTTCCGTTCTTTAAAAACTTATCATTAACTGTTCACTGGTCAATATTTTTAGCATTTGCAGTATTCGTTATAATAGCAGCAGCAAATGCAGTAAATATAACAGATGGGCTTGACGGATTATCATCATTAACATCAATAAATGTATATGTAGTCTTTTTATTCTTTGCATATGTAATGGGAAGGTTTGATTATTCAATGTATTTACATTTTCATCATATACCAGGAGCATCAGAATTAGTAATTGTTTCCGCAGCAATGATAGGAGCATTATTCGGATTCTTATGGTTTAATTGCAAACCAGCCCAAATATTTATGGGAGACACAGGCTCATTAGCATTAGGAGCAGGTATGGCAGGAATAGCAATAATATTAAAATCAGAATTAATATTAGCAATTGCAGGATTTATATTTGTTGCAGAAACACTATCATCAGCAATACAAATTATATCTTTGCGAAAATTTAACAAAAAGGTATTTTTAATGGCCCCATTACATCATCATTTTGAATTAAAAGGAATGCCAGAAACAAAAATAGTATTCAGATTTTGGATGGTATCAATATTATTTGCTTTAATAGCATTATCATCACTAAAAATCAGATAATAAAAATTTTTTAAAAGGAAACAAATATGAACAAAAGATTAATTAATGTAAATAAATTATTAGGAAAAACAATAGCAATATATGGTTTATCAAAAACAGGTATTTCAGCAGCAAAAGCATTAGGTCAAAGAGGAATCCATATAATTTTATGGGACGAAAATAAAGATAAAATTGAAAATGCAGCATCATTAGGATTTGTAGTAAAAAATCTACACGAAGCAGACTTTTCAAAAATAGATTATTTAATTTGGTCCCCTGGAATTCCACATACATTACCAACACCAAATCCAATTGCTTTAAAAGCAAAAGAGCACAACGTTCCAATCGTATGTGATATAGAATTTTTCACAAGCATATTTACAAATGTAAAATACATAGGTATTACAGGAACAAATGGAAAATCAACTACAACAGGATTAATACACCATATATTCAAAACTGCTGGTAAAGAAACAGCTATTGGAGGAAATTATGGTATACCTGTATTTGATTTACCAGAGTTATCAAATAAAGGTTTTTATATTTTAGAATTATCAAGTTATCAAATAGAATTGTCTCCATCATTAAATATGGATTGTGCTATATTGACTAATATTTCAGAAGATCACATAGATCGCCATAAAGATATGAATGGATATATATCTGTAAAAAAGCGAATATTTAACAGAGTTGACGATAAAGCTCATTTTAATATAATAACAGTTGATGATAAATACAGCCAAAAAGTATTCGAAGAAATATCCGATATAAAATTAAAAGACACAACTGTTCCAGTATTATCATCAAAAAGAATAAAAGGAGTTTATGTTGATTCAGACGGAGTTTTAAAAGATAACTTCTGGGAAAAAGATAAAAAAATATTTGACTTATCAAAGTTAGAAAATTTGCAAGGCAAACACAATTGGCAAAATATAGCAATAAGTTATGCAGTTTCAAAATGTTATGATATTGATACGGAACAATTTAAAACAGCATTACAGACATTTACAAACTTACCACACAGAATGGAAAAAATTCCAACAGAGGGAATGTTTGAAAACATACAAATAATAAATGATAGTAAAGGAACAAATGCAGATGCAACACAATATCCTTTACAAGCATACAGCGAAATATATTGGATTGCAGGCGGAAGACCAAAATCAGATGGAATAGACCCATTAATAAAATTTATAAAACCATCAAAAATATTCCGAGCTTATATGATAGGAGAGGCAACTCGGCCATTCCATAAAATAGTAAAAGAAAGAACAAAATCATATCGTTGTTGGACATTAAAAAAAGCAGTAAAAAAAGCTTTCAAACATATGTTAAAAGATATGAAAAAAGGATATGCAAAAAATCCAACTTTACTATTGTCACCATCAGCAACGTCTTGGGACCAATTCAAAAGCTTTGAAGACAGAGGTGACCAATTTAAGCAGATAGTAAAAGAAGTAATGAATAAATATGATAAAAAGAGCAAATAGCAATTTTTTAATAAATTGGAAAAAACAAATTGATACCCCTTTATTCATTAGCTTTTGCATAATATTAATATGTGGAATGTTAATGGCTTTTTCAGCATATCCATATACATCAGCTGGATATAAGTTAATAATAAAATATGCTGCTTATTCAAGTATTTCATTATTAATATTATTTATAATATCTAAAATGAAAAAAAATAATTTAATAAAACTATCATATGTATTATTTTTTATTTTTTTCATTTTACTGATTTTAGTTCCATTTATAGGCTTCCAAATAAAAGGAGCATCAAGATGGATACATTTCCCGTTATTTTCATTACAGCCATCAGAGCTTTTAAAACCATTTTTTTGTATTGTTTCAGCGATAATAATAATTCAAATAAAGAAACTATATCAGAATTTAAAAGATACAAAATTACAAGCATTAAAAAATATAAACATAAATTTTACAAATAAAATAAAACAAATAAAGATAAAATTATGGACTTATATTTCACTATCAATAATTACTCTTGGAATAATTATTTTCAGTATATACAGACAACCTGATATGGGAATGTTAATGAGCTTTGTTGTAGTCCTAGGAATACAAATATTTGTAGCAAAATTAAATATGAAAGTAGTTATAACTTTTATGATAATAGCACTAACATTTCCCATAATCGGATATTATTCATTACCACATTTTAAAACAAGGATAGATAACTTTTTCTTTTCAGAATTAAAAAGCAATGAACAGCAAGGAATAGCTTTACATGTCATAGAAAAGTCCTCTTTAACAGGTGGAGTAAACAATGGTAAATTATTAAAACAATATGTTCCAGACGTTCATACAGATTTTGTTTTTACAGCTTTCTGTGAAAGTTTTGGAGGAATAGCAGGATTGTTATTAATATCAGTATTATTTTATTTTGTAATAAGAATATTCAGGCTTTTAAGAAATTATGATGATGAGTTTATTATAATTGCCTGTTCAGGAATAGCAGGCTTTATAGCATTTCAAATAATGATAAATTTAATGTCAAATTTAGCATTGTTTCCTCCAAAAGGAATGACACTCCCATTTATATCATACGGGGGATCATCATATCTTGCATCTGCAATATCTGTTGGGGTATTATTTGCTTTATTAAGAATAGACTTACCATCAGAAATAAAAATGTAAATTAATAAAAATATATAAAGTCAATATAATCATCATTTTATAAATAAAAGAAATCATTTAATGAAATAAATAAATATGATATAATGATGAAATGATTAAAAGAAATAATATAAAAAATAAAACAATATTCATAACTGCTGGTGGAACTGGTGGTCATATATTTCCAGCATTACTTATTTGTGAAAAATTAAAAAAGCTTGGATATAAATTATTTTTCATTACAGATATTCGTGGTAAAAAGTTTTTATCAAAAACAACTACATCAGATAATAAACAAGCATCAAAATTATTTGAAAAAGTTTTAATTTTAAATGCTTCAGGATTTGCTGGAAAAACAATTTATGAAAAAATTATAAGCTTAATCAAAATGACATTTTGTTTTATTCCATCAATATATTGGGTATTCAAATATAAACCAAATTTAACAATAGGTTTCGGAGGATATGTTACATTAGCTCCCGTTATAATGTCAAAATTATGCTTAAAAAAAACAATAATTCATTCAGCAGATACTGTAATAGGATTATCAAATAAAATACTTATAAATTTTTCAAATTTTATATGCACATCATTTAAAAATGTTAAAGGTATTCCAAACAGATTAAAAAATAAAATTGTTTATACTGGACTACCAATCAAAGACATATTTTTCAAATACAGAAAAAATCCATATCCAAAAATAACACCAACATCAAAGATACAAATATTAATAACAGGCGGTTCATTAGGAGCACAAATTCTAACAGATACAATACCTTATGCATTATCAATGCTACCAAAGAATATAATTAAAAGGTTAAATGTAATACATCAAGTTCAATATGATAAAATAAAGCCAATATCAGATTTTTATAAAAAAATCGGCATAAAAGCGGAAGTTAGTGATTTTTTTAAAAATATTCCAGAACTTTTAAATAAATCCAACTTGTTTATAGGTCGTTCAGGTGCAAGCACGGTTGTAGAGGTCGGAACAATAGCTTGTCCAGCAATCTTTATACCTTTAATGCATAAAGATAAACATCAGGTTTATAATGCTAAAACACTTGAAAAAATAGGCGGAGCAAAAATTATCTTGCAAAGTGATTTATCAATTGATAAATTATCTCGCGAAATAGAAACTTTAATAAATAAAGATATTCTAACCCAGATGTATAATAATTTAATGAAAATAGAAACTATACAAGCATCTGATAATATAATAAAACTAATAAATAAAGCTATCACAAAGTAAATACAAAATGATTACACAAAAATTTAAAGACTTGTTAATCAACAATACACAAGAATTACAACAAATCGCTACAAAAGACAAAGTATACCATTTTATAGGCATAGGTGGTTGCGGTATGAGTGGTATAGCAAAAGTAATGCTTCAAAGTGGTTATAAAGTACAAGGTTCAGATGCAAAAGAAAGCGATTATACAAAACAATTAAGAGATATTAGCAAAGATATAAAAATATTTATTGGACAAGCATATGAAAATGTATCTGGAGCAGATATAGTAGTTTATTCAGATTCAATTCATGATGATAATCCAGAAATGCAATATGTTTTAGACAATAATATAAAAATCGTTCCACGAGCAGTAATGCTTGATTTTATAATAAATGATAATAATAAAAAAAGCATTGCTATAACAGGAACTCACGGTAAAACAACAACAACTTCATTTGCTTCAATTTTGCTAAAAGAGTCAGATAAAAATCCAACATTTATAAATGGAGGTATAATAAACCAATATAACACAAATGCAGAAAATGGAAGTGGAGAATATTCAGCATATGAAGCTTGTGAGGCATATGGAAATGTAAAATACTTTAATCCATCTATTTCAGTAATAACAAATATAGAACCAGAACATATGGATTTTTATAAAACAAATGAAATACTAATGGATTATTTTTATAATTTTGTAAAAAGGACAAAAGATTTATGTATAATTGGTCTTGATACAGAAATGTCATTAGATTTATATAAAATGGTAAATAAATCAGATGATATTAAAGCAACAATAAAAACATTTTCATTAAATAATACAAACGCAGATATATACGCAGAAAACATTTTACAATCAATTACAGGTGTAGAATTTACAGCA
This sequence comes from uncultured Pseudomonadota bacterium, assembly GCA_949283075.1. Classification (GTDB taxonomy): domain Bacteria; phylum Pseudomonadota; class Alphaproteobacteria; order Rs-D84; family CASDRH01; genus CASDRH01. Next base: position 14,776 of record CASDRH010000025.1, read on the forward strand.
GTAATAAAATCAGAAACAGAAGAAGAAAGAATTAATATACAAATGCCTATATTGGGTGATCATAATATAAAAAACGCTTTACCAATAATAATAATTGCTAAACATATAGGATTATCAAATGAAACAATACAAAAAGCTTGTAAATCATTTACAGGAAATAAACACAGATTTTCTTTGGTAGATAAATTTGATAACATTACAATAATTGATGATTACGGGCATCATCCAAGCGAAATTTCATCAGTAATAGAAACAGCAAAACAAATATTAAAAAAAGATGAAAATTTAATAGTTTTATTTGAGCCTCATAAATACAGCCGATTATCAGATTGTTGGGACGGATTTAAACAAATATTTTCAAATGTAAAAAATTTCATTATAACAGATGTATATGATGCTGGAGAAACTCCAATTGAAAATATAAACTCAACAAAATTTGTTGCAGAATTATCCAGTAAAACAAATGCATTCCACGTAAATAGCTTTTCAGAAATAGCACAATGCATAAACGGAATTTGTCAAAAAACAGGTGGAGGAACAATCATATCATTTTCTGCTGGAGCTTTAAAAGATTACATATATTCTCTTCCAGAACAAATAAAGAAATTAAAAAAGGTATAATAAAAAATGTCTACTGTCCGACAATTTACAGATGAATTATTTAAGAAACTTCCAAAATGTAAAGGTGATTTAATTCCAAATGCACCACTATCAATCCACACAAGATTTAAAACAGGTGGAAATGCAGAAGTTTTATTTATGCCGTATGATGTAGATGATTTAAAAAAATTTATAAAAGAAATTCCAGCAGATGTTCCAATAACAATTTTAGGACTTGGTTCAAACGTTTTAATAAGAGATGGTGGGGTAAGAGGAGTAGTAATACTACCATTCAGATTTTGTAATATAGATGTAGATAAAGAAAACAAAATAATAAAATGTGGAGCTTTCGCAAATTCTTTATTGGTATCACATATAGCATTAAAAAATGAAATATCAGGATTAGAGTTTTTATGCTGTGTTCCTGGAACTGTTGCAGGCGGAGCAGTAATGAACGCTGGTAGTTATGGAGATGATTATTCAAAAATCTTAATATCAGTAAAAACAATTAATAGATTTGGAAAAGAAAAAATATACACAAAAGAGGAGTGTAATTTACAATACAGGTCATCATCTATACCAAAAGATGAAGTTATAGTTGAGGTATCATTACAAGGAAATACATCAAAATCATCTGAGCAAATAAAAGAAGATATGGAAAAAATGATTAGTAATAAAAGCTCAACACAACCAATCACAGCAAGATGTGCAGGTTCATCATTTAAAAATCCTCCTGAACAACCAGCTTGGAAATGTATCCGTGATGCAAATGCAGAAACATTAACACAAGGCGATGCAAAGTTATCAGATATTCATTCAAACTTCATAATAAATGATGGAAATGCGTCAGCTACTGATATAGAAGATTTAGGCGAAAAAATCCGCACAAAAGTATATGAAACAAGCGGAATAATGCTTCACTGGGAAATTAAAATATTGGGTGATAGATAATTACTTAATTTATATTTTAATTAACTTACTTAAAAATCTAATCAAAACCAAAGATAAAGCGTAAGTAATAAATCCAACGCATATTAAAGCAAAAACTATAAAGCATCTTGCTAATAATTCTGAATTTAACCAAATATCATTTAATGAATAGCTATTTATTATAACTCTCAATACAAAAGCCATAATTACACAAGCTAATAATATAAATAGCATAAATACAAAAGTCTTATTATAAATTTTACAAATTTTGTTTTTTATAGCCATAATATAAGACAAAGCAAATTGTAAGAATGCGACAACTGACCAAGATATAGCACAACCAATAAATCCAAATAATTTTATAAATAAAAGAGTAAATAAAACATTTAAAATAACACAAACCAAAGATATTTTCATTGGAGTTTTAGTATCATTATTTGCATAAAAAGCATTTGATACATATTTATTTAATGCGACAAAAGGAATACCGATAGATAAAATCATCAAAGCATTCATAACCATAATTGTATCATTTACTGAAAACTCCCCTCTTTCATATATTAAAGAGATGATGAAATAACTTAAAACAATCATACCAACAGAAGCAGGAGCCATTAGCAACCAAGAAATTCTAATTCCAGAATTTAAATGAACAGAAACAGAATCTTTTTTATTCTCACTTGCATCAATAGCCATTCTTGGAAGCAATACAGTTGAAATTGCAATACCAATAATACCTAAAGGTAATTGAACAATTCTATCAGCATAATATAACCAGGAAGTAGCAGAAGGAATAAAAGAAGTAAAAATAGTACTAATCATAATATTAATATGGTAAATACCGCCACTAGCAATACCAGGCCCAAGATTTTTAAAGAACAATTTTACATTATTATTTTTTATAATATTTTTAAGCTGTTTAAAAAAAGTTCTAACAGGATGTAATGTAATACCATACCCATATCGTTTAGCAGTAATAAATAAAACAACTGCTTGAATAAGTCCACCAACAGAAAAACCAACAGATGTAAAAATAGCAATATCAAAGTTATAATACGCCGCAAATAAAGTAAATAATATACTTATAACATTAACAATCACTGGCGATACAGCAACCATAGCAAAATGTCCATTTATTTCAAGGACAGCCCCAAATAATCTAGCAACAGAAATAAAAAGCAAAAAAGGAAATGTTATACGAGTAAGTAAAATCAAGATATCAAACTGTTCTTTATTTCCTGAAAAACCATAAGCAAAAGCATAAACTAAAATAGGCATAAAAATTAAAATAATAACAGTAAAAATTAACAAGAAATAAAACAATATAGACAAAGAGTTTTTAATAAATAAATTTGCTTCTTTACCAGATTTATCATTTGTTAAAGCTTTACTAAATACAGGTATGAAAGAATTAGAAAAAGCCCCATCGGCAAAAATACTACGAAATACATTAGGTATTCTTGTAGCAACTAAAAAAATATCAGCAATTTTATTGCTACCCATATATTTAGCAATCAAAACATCTCTAATCAAACCGGTGATACGACTAAGCAAAGTCATAACCGCTACAATCATATATCTAAAAATCATTTTTGTATTTGTTGCCATTATTTTTTCTGAAATAAGCTATAAGTTCAAGTTTAAATAATTCTTGATTTACATAAACATTTAATATAATATACCGTAATACGATGAAAAACAAGAAAATCAATGAAGGAATTCTCAATTATTTTAAAGCTATTTTATCAATAGCATTAGTTGCTTTAATATCTTCTTGCTCAACTGATGATGTTGATTACGGTCAATATACAGCACAACAAATATATGACATAGCAGAAAAAAGATATGCAGATAAAGATTACGAATATGCAGCAGAAGCATATGCAAGTATAGATAAAAACTATCCATATTCTCCACTATCTGCAATAGGGTTATTAAAAGGGGCAATTGCTTATTACGAAGATGGAAAATATGTTGATGCACTTGATTTATTAGATAAGTATTTAATATTAAATATGAATTCTCCGGATGCACCACAAGCAATGTATATACAAGCATCTTGTTATATTGCACAAATGAAAATTATACAAAGAGACCAGTTTGAAACAAAAGAAGCTTTATCAGTAATAAAGCGAATGGAAAAATTATATCCTGATAACCAATATACAAAAGAGCTATTACAAGTAGTTCCTAGATTAAGGAACCAACTTGCTGGTAAAATTATGGAAAACGGAAAAGAAGAATTAAGAATCAATAATTTTTCTGCTGCTATAAATAATTTCCAAGAGGTTTTAGAAACATATGGCGATACAGTTATGGTTCCAGAAGCTTTATACAGATTAATTGAAACATATACATCTATGGAACTTTATAAGTTCAGAGAAAAAATTATGAATAAATTAAAAAAAGAATATGCTAATAATGAATGGACTAAAAGAGCAGAGCGTTTAATTAAAAACAATCCAGAAAAAGCAGAAAATCTTAAAAAGATAGAATATATAAACGGAGAAAAGGTATCGGAAATACAAATTTTTGCTCCTACAAAAGATGAAAATGGTAATGAAATACAAAAAGACCCAATCGTAATAAATTATAAAGATGGTGAAGAGGTGAATTCAGATAATAAAAACAAATCTGCTCAAGATTCAAAAGATGTAAAGAAAGATGAAAAAGCAGAAATTAAAAATCAATCTGTAAATACAAAAGATAATAAAAAAGAAAATACAGATAATAATGAACAAATAAAAGATACTGAAAAAGAGAAATCAAATAAAGTTCAGTAAAGGATTGAATTATGACAAAGGATAAAAAAGTTGCAAAATTAAAAGCAAATTCTACTGTTCAAACGGATAAGTTATTAAAAACAGGAAAAGATATAATAGTTGGAACAAAAGACGCTATAGTAGTTTCAAGTAAAGTATTATTTAAAACAGGTAAGAAAATAGCTAAATTTATAAAAAAAGTTAAGGATAACTTAATAAATGCGGAAGATTTAAATAAAAAACGCGAACCTGTAAATATAGTTTGTTTAAAATATGGTGTTGGATACGGACCAGAATATGTTAACAAATTATTTAATATGGTTTTAAGGAATATAACAATTCCATTCAGATTTTATTGCTTTACAGAGGACGCAACAGGTTTAGATAACAGAATAATTATTAAACCTATTCCTCAAATGTATGATAAAGATGGAAAGCCAGTAAAAGAGTATAATAGATGGACAAAAGAAGCTGGATTCTGCGATAATAATCTAGGAGGCCCTGAATTAAAAGGAAAAAGAGTTCTATTTTTAGATTTAGATGTAGTAATCACTGGAAATATAGATGGGTTTTTCTCATATCACGAAAAAGATGATGATTTCATTATAACAAATGATTGGAATACAAGAGGAAATCGTGTAGGACAAGCATCTTGTTATTCATTTAAAGTTGGAACATTGGGAGAAATAAAAAAATACTATGAACAACATTCTGATGAAATAAAAAGAAAATATAAAACAGCATCACAAGAATATTTATCAGACAAAGTAAGAGAATTAACAGGTAAACCATTAAAATTCTGGCCTAAACATTGGGTTAAAAGTTTTAAAAAGCACTGTATGCCTTGTTTATTACTAAGATTCTTTATAACTCCAAAATTACCGGCAGATGCAAAAATAATATGTTTCCACGGATATCCAAATCCAGGTGATGCAATGGTTGGAAGATGGACACCAGAATCTGAAAGAGTTCCATTTTTAAAACGCTGGTATAAGCACGTTCGTCCAACAAAATGGATAGAAGAATATTGGAGATAAAATTAATTTATAATTAAAAATCAAATACTTATCCTGTGATTAAATTACAGGATTTTTTAATAAAAAATAAAACTTGACATTATAATTATTTTGTCTAAAATAAGGTGCTATGAAAAATAAAATAGAATTTTTAATAAATATAATTGCTTCTATATCAATTTCATTTTTAATGGTATTGATAATGAGATTGTTTTTTTTCCGTTTATGGAAGTTTGATATATTATCAAGTTTTCATTGGAATTATTTAATTTCATTATTTCAAGAGGGCTGGAAAATAAACACAGGATATGAAATAAGCTTTGTTGCATCATTAGCAGGCTCTTTAATGATATTATTATCATCAATATATTTTTTATATAATTATTTTGCATCATTAGTAATGGCAGAAAAAATCATAGAAGCTTTTAAAAAATCAGAAGAAGCATCAATAGATGAAGATAAAAATGATAACAATAACAAAAATGATATTAAAACTGTTTTAAAAGAAGAGCAAAAAACAGATGTTATAAAAGCTAAAATAGAAGAAGCAGAAAAAACATCAGAAATAAAAAAAGATGAAAAAATAGAAGAAGTAATAGAAATGCCAAAAAGCATAAAAAATTCTGATGCTTTTTCAGTTGTCCAACATTTACAAAACAATAATAAAAGTCCATTGACAGAAGAAATACCTACAAGAAAAACAGAATCATCAAATAAATCACCGATGATATCAGAACCAATATCTGATAAAAAACAAGAAGAATTCAAAAATGATACAGATAAAGCTGATGAAATAAAAAGAGAAGAGTTAAGAAAAAAAATTTTAGAAAAATTTAACACATCATTAAAAAATAATGATAATAAAGAAGAAGATAACAACTCTTCAAAAGCAAAAAAAAAAGATAAATTAGATAGAAATAGCAATCTAGATTCTGATAAAAGAGAAGAAGCAAAAGCAAAATTAAAAGAAATATCGTCAAAATTAAAAAAACAATTAAATGAATTAGTAAAAGAAGACAAAGATAACAAAATAAAAGAAAATAATAAACCTGCAAATACTATTAATACTCAAAAAAAAGAAGCAATTATAAAAAATAATAATGAAAAACTAGGATACGGAGTAAACACAGTATTTGAAAAGATATTATCAAAATCTGGATACAAAACAATAAGCAATGTTTTATTAGGAAAATATAATATGCCTTTTGTATCATTATCAAAAAATTCAGCAAATATTTTATACATAGATGATTTAAAAGGAAATTGGATATCATCAGAAAATGCTACAAATGGGAAAGAACCTATTTGGTATGATGAAAATGACAGTGGAATGATGAAAGTATCCCCAGTATATAAACTTATAAAGTCAAAAAAAATATTAGAGAAAATATTAAAAGAAAAAGCAAACTTTAAAGGTAATGTATCATCAACATTATGTATAACTCAACAAACAATAAGTAATTTTGAAGAATTACAAAATGAAGCTAAAAATAATAATATAAATATATTAAAATTAGGAAATACAAATCTTCCAGATGATATTCCAGAAATTATTAAATATTTCACAGATATTAAAGAAGAAGAAATATCAAACGAAGATTTTAATAAAATAAAAAGTCTTTTAAAACCAGACGAAGATATGATATAATCATATCCATGAAATTACCATTTATTGATTTTATAAAAGCTGGTCTTTCAAAACCATTTAGTGATGCTGTATATGGTGACAGAAACAAAGGAATTTTGTATCTGTTTATTGGTTATGCTCTATTAATAACAATGACATTTTTTGTAGCAATATTTTCAATCCCATTAGCATATATACACCAGCAACATTTTGCTTTATCTTCATTAACATCAGAGCCGATGTTGAATTATTTTCAACAATTATATTACAGTTTTGGATTATATGTATTCATAGCATATTATGACTGGATAATAGCATTATTTACAAAATCTGATATATCTTGGATACCATTTGCTCCATTACTATTTTATAAAATAACATATTTATATTTTGACAGCTCTCAACCATACGATTTATTTCCAATATTCATGTCTCGTGGAGAGCAAGCAAAAGAACACCATATAAAAAAGATGGGATTATTTGATGGCTTCATAATAGTTTTAGGAAAATTCAAAACAGAAAGCGGAGAAAAAAAATTATTAAAACTAAAAGAAACTTTATCAGTATTAGCTTGTGCTCCACCTGGTACTGGTAAAACAGTTGGTATAGTTGTTCCGACAATATTTGAATGCGATAACGTCAGTATGATTGTAAACGATCCAAAACCAGAGCTATGTTATAAAACAAGCGGTTATAGAGCAACAAAAGGTCCTGTATTCATAATCAACTGGGGAGCATCAGATGAACCAGATAAAGGAATATACTATCCAAGATGGAATCCATTATCACCTGATTTGATTCCTCCAATGGGACCAGAAAGAGATATGTATATTGATACAATATCAAACGTTCTGATTCAAGACGCAAAAGGTTCATCATCAGACCCACACTGGAGCAGTGCTGGACGAAATGCTTTAACAGGAATGTTGCATTTTATGGCATCTAAATGTGAAAAAGCTGCTGCAAACGATTATTTTTACTATAAGTTAAGAAAAAACACTTTCACAAAAGAAGATGCGGAATTACTTGCAGGATATTATATGGTAATGGACGACCCATACGCAAAAGGAGCATTAAGATTATTGCAAATGGGCCAATTAAATATAAATAATTTTGTTCCAGTTGGAACTTGGGAAAATATACCAGATAATTGGAAAGGAAAAGAGGCTTCAATTCCAATGATACTTGACTGGTTAACAGAAGCGCAAATAAATGCAGCAGAAGCAGTAAACAAAAGAAAACAACAAGGCGATCAAATGGCTGCGTTTAATACAGATATTGTTCACGATGTTATGGAAAATTCAGTTAAAGAAGCTCGTAAATATTCATATGCTCACAGATGTATTTTGGAATTAAACCAGCTTGCAAATACTCCTGAAAAAGAAAGAGGTTCTATTTTATCAAATGTGTTAACAAATACATCAATATTCAAAAACTCTGCTGTTCGAGAAAGAACTTGTGCATCAGATATATCATTCAAAGATTTACGAGGTATGCTGGACCCAACAGACGGAAAAATGAAACCAGTAACAGTTTATTTATCAGTCAATCAATCAGACGCAAAAGCATTAAGTGTTATAAGTGGAGTATTTATTGAGTTAATGAGTAAATACTTAATTGCAAATCCTCCGGAATTTGAGGGACGTTCAGGAAAAAATGGGCCATTCCCAGTATTATTTGTGTTAGACGAGTTCCCACAAATGCCAAAGTTAGAAGCTGTTATAGACGGACCAGCAGTTGGTAGAGGACAAAAAGTATCATATCTTTTAATCGGGCAGGACTTAGGGCAGATAGAAGCAGGATATGGAAAAGATGCGGTAGAAATTTTAATGTCAACAACAGCAGCAAAAATCATATTAACACAAAACAACGATAAAACAGCTGAAAGATTTGCTAATATGATATCAAAGAAAACAGCAATGGATTATGCAGTAAAATCAGACAGTCCAGATAAAGTATTCGCGTTTGACGTAAAGAAAAGCATAAAAAGCGATGATATTTTCAGTAAAAATAGTATTTTGAATCTATCAGCAGAAAAGCAAATAGTTTTAGTTCAGGGCTTTTATAAATTTCCGATTGAAGCGGAATCTCCAAGATATTTTAAAGATCCAAAAATGTTAAAAAAGTCAGAAATACCGCCATCACCTGCAGTTCCAGAATGGATAAGATTAAAAACAGGTTATTAATATAAAAGTCTTGCAAATAATATAAATAAATTATATTTATAATATAAAACTTATTTTTATATTAGGAGGAAATATTATGAGTGAAAAAATAAATATAGGTCTTGTTGGCCAAGGTAAAGTATTCTTAATTGCTGGTGGTGGAAAATGCTATACAGATATAGCAGCAAGATTTACATCATCAGAAAGAAATGCAGAAGAAATAATAAGTAGTGATTATAATCCAAATATTGTAAAAGCAATATTAGATTCTGGACATTTGGCTGCAACAGAATTTGATATGTTTATTTTTGGTATTGAAGGATACGCTCGGGTTACAGAAGTTCAACTTGTAAGAAAGCGTCTTGCATCATATTTAATAAAATCAGGACGAAATGAAAAAGGCGGAAAAAGAAGCTATGATATAGTAATGCCACCAAAAGTAATGAATTGCAAAGAACTTGTCATAAAAGATAAAAACGGAAATGATATGACATTAACAGATTATCTTGAGTACGGAAAAGCTTTTTATGATAAAGGGCTTGAGCTAGGCTTAAAAGAAGAAGAATTAAGATATTTCAAACCACAAGCAACAGAATTCAAAGCAATCATAGCAATGAATGCTCATTCATTATTAGATTGGTTTAAAATCAGAACTTGCTTATGTGCTCAAACAGAAATTAGAGATTTAGCAAATAAAATGATGAAATTGTGTAAAAAAGCAAATCCTGATTTATTCCAATATGCTGGTCCAAGCTGTGTAGCATTAGGTTATTGTCCAGAAAACAGCAGAATGCACGAAGCTTGCAAAAAAGCAGGTAAATACAAAACAAAAGATGAAGCATTAAAAATTTTAGGTGTTCCAACAAATACAGATTTACCGGAAGCATCATAATCATAAAATAAAATTTTCAAAAAGCTCTATTATTTCACGATAATAGAGTTTTTTAATATTTATATTGACAAAATAAAAATTACGTTTAAAGTATATGTCATAAAATTTATTGTAAGGAGTTATTATGACAAAATATATCATAATACTTTTATGTGTTTTTACTTTTAATTTGTCTACAATTACCAGTACAACTGGTAAAATTTTTAAAAATACAAATAATCTAAATATAGAAAAATATGAAGCTAATTTAAAAGCAGAGGAAGATTTTATAAAAAAAATAATCCCTAAAAAATATTTCAATGCTTTTATATTAATTACAGAAAGTATGGATTTAAAAGATAAAAGACTATTGATACTTGGTTTGATGTCTCATGAAACCATGGGCTTCCGCAAATTTATTGCTTATAACCATAATTCAATAGACTACGGTATTATGATGCTTAATTCTCATAATATCAAAAGAAAGGCTTTTAGGGATAATTTCTTCCCTGATGAACGCTTTTGGGCAGAATTAGGGATAGAAAAAGATGAAGACATTCAGTATATGTATGCTGGAATAAAGTTATTAAAGCATCATATAGAGGAATATGGGGACCTAAAAAAGGCATTAATGGTTTATAACGGAGGCCCAAAAGTATTCAGAAAAGCAGATGCTGATTTAAAAGAAAAAACATCGGCATATGCTGAAAAAGTGCTTTATAATTTAGATCTGTTAAAAACAGATTTGTTAGATTATAAAGCAAGAAGTGGATTAATTCCTGTATATAATGGATATACCATTTCTGCAGAAAATAATTAAAAAAATACACCTATACATTTATTTTGTATAGGTGTTTTTAATATTAATAACTAAAATCCTCTATAACTTTTATTGTTCCATTGTATACCATCAGGTGCTGTTCTTGTATGAGGAGCAACATAAGTTCCATTACTTTTTGTATATCCTCTAACATTAACATATTGAGCCATAGTATTAGTCATAAATATAAAATTTAAAAATAAAGATAATATAATCAGTTTTTTCATATTTATTCTCCTTATTAGATTAACAGAATCCCGAAAGAATTAACTAACGGGGCTTTCTGCTAATCCAACAAAGTCGTAAAAGAATCGTATGGGAAAGCCCCATAGACTACAACTTTGTGAATTAGCAACTAAAATATATTTTTAATTAATAAAGTTGTCAATATGAATATTTTTAATATAAAATGTTTAATTATTAATTTTTGTCTTGCATTTCATATAGATAACAGATAAAATCACAAACAATCTGACAGATAAGGCTATGGTATGCCTGTATTTGTTGTAAATTAACCTTATAAAAGAAGGAAACAAAAATGCCAAAAATGAAAACAAAATCATCAACAAAAGGTCGCTTTTCAGTGACAGCGTGTGGAAAAGTAAAAAGAAAACACGCCAATCGTAATCATCAAATGCGTGGACGCTCAAAACGTGCGAATACAGCTGGAAAACACCCAGTAATTGCAGCACCAGAAAACGCAAAAACAATCAAATCATGGATGCCATACGCATCATAATTAAGAAGGAGATTACAAAATGGCAAGAATTAAAAGAGGTGTAACAGCACACGCAAGACATAAGAAGTTTATGAAAATGGCGAAAGGTTATTACAACCGTAATCGCACAGTATTCCGCGCAGCAATTGAAAGAGTTGAAAAAGGATTACAATACGCATATCGCGATCGCCGTAAAAACAAATCAAATTTCCGTAAATTATGGATTTTAAGAATAAATGCAGAAGCAAGAAAACACGGCTTAACATATTCTCAATTTATGGGGGGATTAAAGAAAGCTCAAATTGAAATTGACAGAAAAATGTTAGCTCATCTTGCTTATCATAACCCAGAATCATTTGCAACAATTGCTAACGAAGCAAAACGATTTATAAAGGACAATAAAGCCTCTTAATCCGTTGCAATAAATAATTAAACGGTATAAAATAAGAGGCTGAAAAGCCTCTTAAATTTTTTCATTTTAAACAGGAAAATAAACAATGATTGACAAAAATAAATACTTATCAGAAATATCAAATGCAAAAACATTAAATCAAATAAAAGATATTCACACATCTTTGTTCGGTAAAAATGGTATAATAAAAAATGCATTTAAAAGCTTACCAGATAATGTAAAAAAGCTACACGAAAATTTAAAAGATAAGATACAAGAATTTACAGAAAAATGCGAAGAATCAAAAAAGCAAATTGCAGCAGAACTTAATAAAATAAAAACAGAATTAGAAGAGGCAATTTCAAAAAAACACAAACAAATAGAATTATCAGAAATAAACGACAAATTACAAAAAGATAAAATTGATGTCACATTACCATTTGCTCCTGAAAAGCAAATAGGATTGATACACCCGTTCAATAGAGTGGTAGAAGAAGTTTGTGAAATATTTTCATCAATGGGATTTTCATATGCAGAAGGTCCACATATAGAATCAGATTTCTATAATTTTACAGCATTAAATATTCCAGACCATCACCCGGCAAGACAATCAAGAGATTCTTTTTACTTATTAAATTCAGAAAACTTGTTAAGAACAGAAACATCAGCAGTTCAAATAAGAACAATGGAAAAACAAAAAGCTCCTGTTAAAATATTTGCTCCTGGTTCTGTTTTCAGAAATGAATCTGACGCAACACACGTTCCTATGTTCCATCAATTAGAAGGTTTATGGGTTGATGAAGATATAACAATGAAAGATTTGTTATCAGTTCTAGTATCATTTTTAAAAGAATTCTTCTGCACTGATAATGCCCCAATACGTATACGCCAACACAATTTTCCATTTACAGAACCATCAGTTGAAATTGATGTAAAATACGAACGTAAAAACGGACAAATAAAAATAGGACAAGGCGATAAATGGCTTGAAATTTTAGGAGGAGGAATGGTCCATCCAAATGTCTTAAAAAATGTAAACATTGACCCATCAAAATATCAAGGCTTTGCATTTGGAACAGGAATAGAAAGACTAGCAATGCTAAAATATGGAATGCCAGATGTTAGAGAATTTTATAACTCTGATATAAATTGGTTAAAACATTATGGCTTCAAACCATATAATAATCCAAATTCACAAAATGGTTTAAATTAAGTTGTAAAGGAAGGTATTAAAAATGAAATTTACATACAACTGGATAAAAAAATACTTAAATACAAAAGCTACACCAGCAGAGATAGCAGATAAATTAACACTAATTGGATTAGAAATAGAAGAGATGCAAAACCAAGAAGAAGCATTAAAAGACTTCTTAATCGGAGAAATAATTTCAGCAGAAAAGCATCCAAATGCAGATAAATTAAAAGTATTAAAAGTATCACAAGGCGAAGGGAAACCTGTATTAAACATAGTATGTGGAGCTCCAAACGCAAGAGCAGGGATAAAAGGGGTTCTATCTTTACCAGGAATGATAATACCTGATACAGGAGAAAAATTAAAAAAAGGTTCTATAAGAGGTATAGAATCTCAAGGAATGATGTGTTCTATGCGAGAATTAAAATTAGGCACAGACCACGACGGAATAATCGAATTTCCAGAAGAAATAGCAAATAAAATTTCCGCTGGTGATAAAGCAATAGACGCTTTAAAACAAATATATAATATAGACACAATATTCGATGGAGAAATCACTTCAAATAGAGGTGACTATTTAGGAGTAAATGGAATAGCTCGTGATTTATGTGCGGCAGGATTAGGAGAATATAAAAAACAACAAATCCCAGAAATAAAAGAAGAATTAGAAAATCCAATAAAAGTAAACATAACAAATGAAGAAGCTTGTAAAGCATATACAGGTATTTACATTCAGGATGTAAAAAATTGTGAAAGCCCAAAATGGCTAAAAGATTTATTAATAAGCATTGGATTAAAACCAATTTCTGCAATAGTAGATATTTCAAATTACATATCATTTGATATGGCCAGACCATTGCATATGTTTGATGCTGATAAGATAAAAGATAACACATTAAATGTTGGATATGCGAATAAAAATTCAAAACTATTAGCACTTGATGATAAAGAATATGATATTACAAACGAAGATATAGTAATATCATCAGGAAACAATCAAGATAAAATAGAAGGACTTGCAGGAATAATAGGAGGAAAAGATTCAGCAATTACAGAAGAAACCAAAAACATATTTATTGAATCTGCCTTATTTAATGCAATTCCTATCAGAAAGACATCAGCAAGATTAAAAATTAACACAGATGCAAAATACAGATTTGAAAGATTTGTAAGCCCTAATTCAACATTACCTGGATTAAAATTTGCTGCACAAATGGTAATGGATATATGTGGAGGAAAAGCGTCAAAAATAATAACAGTTGGAGAAATACCAACAAATGAAAACAAAATAAAATATCCGATAGCTCATTTTGAAAAAACAATTGGTATAACAATGCCAACAGAAAAAATGATAGAAATTTTGCAAAATCTAAATTGCAAAGTTGAAAAAGATTCAGATGGATTGCATTTAAATATAATAACAAATCCAGAGCGTGGAGATTTAAAAGAAGTACACGATATAACAGAAGAGCTTATCAGAATATATGGTTATGAAAACATCCCAATTTTACCAGTAAAAAAGAAAGAATTGATAAGACAAACATTAACCACACAGCAAAAGCAAATATCAACGATACGCAAAGCACTATGTTGTAATGGTTTAATGGATATATGTTCATCAGAATTTGCAAGTTCTGAAAAAACAAAATTATTTATATCAGAAAATCAAAATCTTGTTTATGTATCAAACCCAATATCATCAGATTTAGATTGTATGAGACCTACTTTAATACCAAATTTATTATCAGCTGTTGCATACAACGCATCAAAAAGTATGCCTGATATAGCAATGTTTGAAATAGGTTCAGTATTTTATGGCTCAAATCCAGGAGAAGAAGATATATCAATAGCAGGTATTCGCAGTGGGTTAAACATAAAAAAGCATTGGTTAAACAGGTCAAGAAAAGTTGATGTATTTGATATAAAATCAGATTTATATTGTGCATTTGAAAATGCAGGATTTAATCCAGAAAAATTAACAATAATACAATATGCAGATAAAATACCTTCATTTTTAAACCCTAATAAATCAGGAGTTGTAATATTTGGACAAAACCAGATAGGTTATTTTGGAGAAATCCATCCATTAATATTGAAACAATATGATATAAAGAATATAAATGTAGTTTGTTTTGAATTTAATTTATCAAAATTGCCAGAGATAAAGGAAGACAAGACAACAACAAAAGGTTCTTACATAGTATCAAATTTACAACAAGTATCACGAGACTTTTCATTTGTAGTTGATAAAACAGTCTGCGGAAATGATTTAATAAAATCAATAAAGAAGACAAGCGAATTAATAAAAGAAATCTCAATATTTGATGTATATGAAAATGCAGAAACATATGGAGAAGACAAAAAATCAATAGCAGTAAACATAGTATTAAAGCCAAGTGATAAGACATTAACAGATGAAGAAATAAATATAATAAGCGATAAAATAATTCAAAATATAAAGACAAATTTAAACGGAGTTTTATTGAAAGATTTTATACGCAGTTAATTCATCAAATGTAAAAGAGATATTAGATTGAAAAAAATCATAAGAGCTAAATATACTTTTGGATAACATTTTAACGCTATCAACAAAAAGAAATTTGTTATCATCTAGAATTGCAGAGTATATATTTAATTTAATATCTCTTTTTTCATTATTTAACTTAATAAAATCAAGCATAGTATTAATGTTATAAATGCTAGACAATTTAGTTATATCAGAAAATTGATCAATAGGATTTCCTAAAATAAAAGTCCTAAAATTGCAAATACCAAAAGAATACAATTTATTCAAAAAACTAAATATATCATCAGGATTTTTAATGCTATTCACAGCGAATGATATTTGCAAATTTGTTATTTTATCATTTACAGCTTTAATTGCTGTATCAATAATTCTATTTATATCATCAAAGTTTTTCTTTAATACTATTTCATTTGGCAAAGATATATCTATTAACTTTGCCCCATTTTGATAAGATGCTTTAATTGTATTAAATAAAGGTAATAAAGACAAATCATTATTATCAAAATAATCATTGTATGGAATGAAAGATGTTAACTGAACGTTGCTTTTTTCAAGCCATTTCCAAACAACATCAATAAATTTAGCTCTAAAACTGACAGACTTAAATTTATTATTAATAACAAAATCACAAATCTTTAATAAATCATATTGTTCGTATATATTATTATGGCAAACTATATCACACATATTTGATATATTTTTTAAATAAATCAAGTAATTATCATCAATATTTTTTGAAAAATTTTTATAGACATCCATATTTATATTATATATTCTATGCGTATGATTTTCAATATATTTAATCATATGAAATATCAGGAAATATTAAAGCCAATATATAAAATTATAATTGGATTATTTTTTATAATTTTCTTATTTAGTATAAATATTAAATCATCAAAAGCCAACGATATGGATTTTTCAATGGAAACTCCGGAAACTGAATCCATAAAACCATTAACAGATACAGATAATAAAACACAATCATCAAATGATTTTTCAATGGAAACAACAGATACTGAAGTTTCATCAAGCAAAGAAAAAAATAATCAAAAGAGCATAGATTACAGACACGACATAACATTATTAAAAATAAATGATATAAACGAAACATATAACAGAGCAATTCATAGTTTTAACTCATTTTTCATACTTGATGTTTTAGGTCCAGTTTATTTAGTTTATAAACAAAACTCATTATTAAAAAGAGCATTCTTAAACTTTGCAACAAATTTAAACGAGCCTCGTTATGCACTTAATCATTTATTGCAAGGAAACTTCCACGATTTTGCAGGTTCAATGTCAAGATTTATATTAAACACAACATTTGGCTTATTTGGAATATTTGATGTAGCAAAAACAGGTGGAGTAGAGGTAAGAAGAACATCAATGGCAGATACTATGGCTGTATGGGGAATACCTCCAGGGGATTATGTAGTAATTCCTTTTTTAGGACCTTATACAGTACGTAATGCTGTAGGATATGTTATAGATATATTTGTAGACCCTCTTGATTTTGCAATGACACAAATATTTGATGTTAATTGGTTAAGCTGGTTTATCATAAGCTCTGGTATTACAGGAGTAAGAGTAGTATTCATTGATATAAGTTATTTAAATGTTATGTTAACAGATATAGAAAAAAACAGCATTGATCCAGCATCAACAATGAAAAACTATTATTTACAAAATCAGTATCATAGAATAGTAAATTTAAAAAAACGTATAGATAAATATAGCTTATCAAACAGAGAAAAAAGATTACAAGAAAATCAAGAAGGATATAAAGAATTATCAATAACAGGTAATTTACAAGATAATGTAAAAGAACAAACAATACAAAATCCGGCAACAATTACGAATGATTTTTCTATGGAAGTAATGGAATAATAATCAGAAAGAATATACAAAACCAGTAAGAATAACAAATCCTTTATTTTTCTGTTGAACATCTGGATTTTCAGGATTCATAATAACTCCACCAGCAGAAAAATAAAAATAAGATTTAAAAAAGACATATCTTTTTAAAGAAAATAATAACATATGAGTCATATCATCTTTAGGATTTGTTAAACTACCTTCTGCAATACTTCCGTGATAAGATAAAGATGAAGCCCATTTTCCAATTTCAAAAGCAACACCTCCATTATAAGCCCAACCAGCATAACTGTAATCAAAAGCAGGATTACCAATTAAATTATCAAAAGGAGTTTCATTTATTTTCAATACAGAACCACCGATAATAAAGCCTTTTACACCTAAGTTTATACCAGCAGAAATTTCTTGTCTTCTTTTAGCGATACTAAAATTATCAACATAAGTTTCACCATATTGAGAAAATCCAGCAGATAAAGCAATTTTTGCATTATTAGAATTAGAACCTAAACCAGAAGCAAAACTTAAACCAATAGAATATTGGTCATTAACTGAAGTTTGCTTATTATCAAAAGGCAATTGTTTTTTATCAGCAAAGCCATAACTAGCAGCAAATTGTAATTTATAATTACCAGAAGTAATAAAATTGATTCTTTCTTTACCTCTTAAAAAGCCTATATCCGTAGAGCCATTAATAAATATTTGTTGAGGATATTCTTTATAAGACGGAACATTAATAAAGAAATATATAGCACTATTATTTATACCTAAATATCCGACATCAGGAGCAGAAAATTGCATCTTACCAACAATATCTTTAACATATCCTAATTCAATTCTAGCAATTTTATTTTGCAAATAAATAAAAGTTTCTTTTAATAAATTTCTATTATATTCCCAATATTCTTTTCTTGTTCTTACATCTACGTGAACACCAGTTACAAAGTCATCAAAAATATTATATTTAGCATCGCCAAACAAATTAAATTCAACTAAATATTTTCCATAACGAATATCTTTTTGTTCAATATCTTGCTTCCAATACCCGATACTAGAAGCAAGACTACCATCTAAATTAATTTGACCTTTACCACCTAATAAAGAATTGATTGAGCTTAAAAATTGAGCATTAGACTGTTTTAACCCGACAAAGCTTGACATAGTCAAAGCAGACAACAAACAAATACTAAATTTCCTTACCCACATTTTAATAAATAATATTTTAATTGCTTTTTAATAATGGTATATTACCATAAAACATAACAGAAAAGATAACATAAAAAAGAATGTATTGCAAAGAAATAAAATGGAAAATAAAGAACAAAATATAATAAATTCAATCAAAGAATCATACAATGAGATATCACAAAATACAGATAATAAGAATTTATTATTACTTGTATGTTGTGCACCTTGTGCGTGTTTAATTATGGAAAGGTTATTAAGTGCACAAATAAAATATACAGTATTATTTTATAATCCTAATATAATGCCATTTAATGAATATGTAATGCGTAAGAATGCATTAAAAGAATTTTGTAATAATCATAATATAGAATATAAAGATTTAGATATATCACAAAATAATTCAGAAGAAGAAATATATATATCAGAAAATAAAAAGTGGTTAGAAAACGTTAAAGGATATGAACATCTGCCAGAAAAATCAGAAAGATGCGAAAGATGCTTTTCGTTCAGATTAAACAGAGTATTTCAATATGCAAAAGAAAATGGATTTAATATAATATCGTCAACATTAGGAGTATCAATATACAAAGATATAAATCAGGTAAATAAAGACATATCAACATTTGAAACACTATACGAACCAGTAAAATATTGGCTTTATAACTGGCAAACAACAGATGATTATAAATTAAGAAGGGAAATAATACGTTCAGAAAATATATATAATCAAAAATATTGTGGCTGCATTTTTTCTATAAGAAAGAAACAATAAAAAAATCCATATAAAAATATGGATTTAATAAATAATAAAAATTATCTATCTATTTATTTTCTTTTAAATCTTTATTGTCCGGAACAAGTTGCATACTCATTTGTCTACCTTCTAATTTTGGTTGGACTTCAACTTTTGCAACATCAGCAAAATCTTCAATAAGTCTATCAAATAAAGCTTTTGCTTGGTCTTTATTAGCAATTTCACGACCACGGAAACGTAAAGAAATTTTAACTTTATTTCCTTCAGAAATAAATTTCTTACCATTTCTTAATTTAACCTGATAATCATTTTCTTCTATATTAGAAGAATATTTTAATTCTTTAATTTCAATAGTTTTTTGTTTTTTCTTAATAGCAGATTTTTTCTTTGATTCTTCGTATTTCCATTTCCCATAATCCATAATTTTTGCAACAGGTGGATTAGCATTAGAAACAATTTCTATCAAATCAAGATCAGCATTAAAAGCCATTTCAATAGCTTGCTTTGTTGGAACAATACCAACATTATTTTCATTTTCATCAATTAATCTAACTTCTGGGGAAGTTATGAATTTACCGATTCTTGGTCCATTATTATTTCGTTGAAAGTTATTAGATTTGTTGTAATTTCCAGAATTATTCCGGTTATTATTAAAATTATTTTGATATACTATTTTAAAACTCCTTGTTTTATATAATAAAATTTGGAGGTCGGTACCGGAATTGAACCGATGTCCACGGTTTTGCAAACCGCTGCATAACCTCTCTGCCAACCGACCACAGCATAATACTATATATTTTATGAGAAAAAATCAACGATAATTTATAATAAATCAGCTGATAATAATTTATCAATCAATCTATTCCTAGCAATTAGTGCAACTTTATTATGAGTATATTCAAATAAATTTTTATTAAAGAAGTATTTTAAAACATCATCAGCATATTTAAATTCAATTTTATCAATTAAGTCTATATTTTTATCAATAATAAAAAACTCTGGCATTTTTAATAACTTATGTTCATAACCGACTGCTCCGGCATTTGAAACAGCCTTCCCAGTATTAGGAGAAATATATTTAAGTTCATAAACATCACAGCACCCATTGACAGTGCACTTATCCAATTCAAGAGCAAAACCAAGATGCATTAATAGATTTTTTTCAAATAAAAAGTAATGTTTTAACAAATACTTAATCGATAAATTGTCATCTGATAACATATTAATCATTAAGAATAAGTCATTATATATATCAGATGTATTTTCATCACCAAAAGTAAACAAAGCTACAAAATTACACATAACATCTAAAAGCTCTAATTTATTTATATTATGCATAATCAAAGGTATATATTGTTTAACTAAATCAGCATTAATTACACCGAGCTGTTCTTCTAATCTAGCCATCCATTCAACATTGAATACAGAACCTATTTGATACAAAGATTTATTTTTCTTTGATTGACCACCTTTAATAAGACCATTTATAACCCCGTAATTAGGAGTAAGGAATTGAGCCAATATATCTGAATTACCGAATTTTTTTATGCAAATCAATATACCATTATCAATTTTTTTCATAATAAAATAATACATAAAAAAGTTGACAAATCAAAGTAAAAGATTATAATTTACGGAATTGAAAAGATTTATTAAAAATTAAGGAATAATTATGACAAGAAAATGTGATATTACAGGCAAAGTAGCATTATATGGAAACAATGTTCCAAAATCTTTGCACAAAACACGCCGTAGATTTTTACCAAATGTTCAAAAAGTATCTGTTTTGTCAGAAGCTTTGAATAAAACATTTTCATTCTGCATTACTCGTCACGGAATGAGAACAATTGAACACAACGGGGGATTAGATAAATATTTATTAGAAACACAAAATTCAAAGTTATCAGAAGAATTATTGTCAATAAAGAAACAATTATTAAAAGTTGTAAAATAATTCTTTGATTTATTTAATTGTTATAGATAAAAAAATACCTCCAAAACGGAGGTTTTTTAAAACTTTGAAAAATTAATATATTATTTCCATAGTTTTAGAACTAAATCTATTAAAAGATTAAAATTCTTTAAACCAGTTTTATTTTCATCATCAAATTTTGGAGCAAATTCAACAAATTCAAATCCAACCATATTGTCAGATATAAGGTTATTTAAAAGATGTTCAGCAACATTTAAAGATATACCATTTTGTTCAGGAACTTGAACAGATGGCATAAATTTAGTATCCAAACAATCCAAATCAAAAGATAATACAAATTTTTTACCATTAAGCTTTTGTTTAACTTCTGATATAATATTATCAGCCTTTCCAATAGAGCTTAAATCATCAGAACTTTTCATATATATATAATTATCATCAACAAATTTCTTTTCGCTAGGTTCATAAGAACGACTAGCAAGATAAAATAAGTTATAACTTTTCAAAGGAGCCTTATTTTTACCAATATTTAAAAATCCAGAATAAGAATCCTTATCTCCAAGTAAATGACGAACATTCATACCGTGAGGGGCACAGCTAGCCTCTAATTCGCTAGATTTTGGTGAGTGTATATCAAGATGAGCATCAATATATATCAAAGCAACATCATCATCAGGATATTTATCAGCAATAGCTTTAAAATCAGCTAAATTAACAGAATGGTCTCCACCGATTAGAATATATTTATCATTTTTATCAATTTTGCTGACATAATCATAAATCAAATTTTGTATTTTAAGATTTTCTTCTAATCTTTGATTTAAAGTAATCGTTTTATCAGGTTCAAAATCCCAATAAGGTTTTATATTAAAAAATTCATAATCAGGATATAAAACAGGTATAACCTCAGGACCTTTTTCACAACCATCAATAATAGGGTATTTGGCAGCCCCTCTACCATAAGAAACACCAACAAATTTAATTTTATCAGACATAAAAACTCCTTAAATTAAAATAATTTTTCGGGCAATTTAACAAAGAAATTGCAATAAATCCAGAAAATTATTTTAAAAAACTAATTTAATAAGAAAGTAACAGTTGTAACAACTCTAATATTTTTCAATATATGATTTCTTTCATCTTCCCATTCACGTTGACTATTCAAAGGTTCAATAGAAAATACTCCTTGATTAGCGTATTGAATACCACGAATAGAATCCCCAGCATCTTTTGCAAATTGTTTTGCAGAAGCCAAAGCATTTTTAGTAGCTTGCTCTAACATTTCGTTTTTAACTTGATTAAATCCTTTGAATAAGTAAGCCGGAGAATTAGCACCATCTAATGAAATGCCTTTTTTAACTAAATCACCTGACTTACGATAAGTAGCATCAACTAAATCAACATTAGAAGAAGATACAACCAAACCAGATTCAACAACATAACGTTCATTTTTTCTTTCAGCTTGAGCAACTTTTAAATCAGAATAGCTGTATCCAGAAAATTTATCTATAACATTAAGATTAGCATTAGAAATTTCTTCTTCTTTAAATCCATTTTTAATTAAAAACTCTTTAATTAAAGCCAAATCTTTTTCAATAGCAATCTGATTTTTTGCTAAATCAGCACCTATTTGCTTAACGGTAATAGTCCATATTGCATAATCAGCTTTAACTTCTTTTTCAACTAAACCTTTAACGGTAATTGTTCTTTGAAAAAATATAGTTTTTAAAGCTCCTGTAAGAATTAAAGTAACAATAATTAATCCAACACTTAATATTAAAGCAGCATCTTTTAAAGGATGGCTATTGCTTATTTTCAATTTATCAACAAAATTTTTTAACATATTAAATCCTTTCAATACTATTTATTAGTTATTTTGCATTTTTAACTAAATCATTCAAGTATAAAATACCAATAGGTTTTTTGTGTTTAACAATAAAACAAGATGATAAATTATTATCATTTAATAATTTAGAAGCTTCAAATAAAGGACAATCCAAATCAACATACATCGCTTCACACATAATATCAGAAGCCTTTAAACTTTTATCTCTACTTTTTGTAAAATTTTTAAGTAAATCCAAAGAAGATACAGAACCAACCAATTGATTTTTATTATCAATAACAGCAATCAAAGTATCATTATGCAAGCCATCTAATTTTTTAAATAAAATGTCATAAGAATCAGAATGCTTAACTATAATAGGATTAACTTTATTATTATAAAAATCTTTAACACTCATCACAGAAGCCCCAAGCTTACCACCAGGATGAAAGTGTTTGTATCTTTCAGGGTTCATACCAATTCTTTCAGCCATAACAATACATAAAGCATCACCAAGAGCTAATTCTTGAGTTGTAGATACAGTAGGAGCTTTACCCATAGGACAAGCTTCTGGAACATCAGGTATCAATAAAACAACATCTGATTTTTTAGCTAATTTACCATCTTTATTTCTTGTCATACCGATCAAAGGAATTTTGAATTTATTACAATAATCAAGAACATCAAAAATTTCACGACTTTCACCAGAGTTAGAAATACAAATAACAACATCATTTTTAGTAATCATACCCATATCGCCGTGGCTAGTTTCAGCAGCGTGAACATAAATTGAAGGAGTTCCTAAACTAGACATTGTAGCAGCAATCTTATGAGCAATATAAGAAGGCTTACCCATACCTATAAAAACAATCTTACCATTTTTAGCAATAGATTTATCAATCAAATGCAAAGTATCAATAAAAGCTTTCTGATTTGTAATGTTATCCAATGAATCAGCCAATTTTAATAAGCCCATAGCTTCTTGCATAATAACTGTTTTAGCAGAGCTAATCCTTGCTTCAGAGCGTTTAATAATATTTGATTTGCTTTTATCTGCTTTTGATTTCACTTCATTTAATTTTTTTGTTAAATCTTTTTTCATAATAACCTTTCCTGATAATAATTAAAAAACTAATCAGATTATATAATTTAATAAAGATTCTTTCAATACCTCATAACAAATAGAAAATCAAAATCAGATATCTTTACAAAAATATGAAAAATAGTATAATCGGATAGGCTTGAAGAAAGTAATAATTAAATGCGAGAAGAGAGAAAATGAAAAAAACAAAAATAAAAGAAGCAGAAATAAAAAAGATAAAAAATATATGTGTTTTTTGTGGAGCAAAATCTGGAAAAGAACCAAATAAAAAATATTATGAAAAAACAGCAGAAGAGCTGGGTAAATTAATAGCAACAAAAGGATATAATCTTATATACGGAGCAGGTAATACAGGCTTAATGGGAAAAGTTTCAAAATCATGTTTAGATAACGGAGGATTTGTTGAAGGTTCTACAACTCCGACGATTGCAGAATTAGAAAAACCAGTAAGTCATAAAAATCATAAAATAATAGTTCATAAAAATTTACAAGTTAGAAAAGACAGATTCTTAAAAGTTGCAGATGTATTTTTAGCATTACCAGGAGGATTCGGCACATACGATGAAATATTTGAGGTAATTGTATCAAACCAAATTGGGCAAATAAAAAAGCCAATTTTTTTAATTGATATAAAGGGATATTATAAAGATTTTTATAAATATGTAATACAAAAAACAGTCAAAGAAGGTTTTGCAAAAGAAGAAATAATACATATAGTAAAAAATCCAAAAGAAGTATTTGAAATATTGGAAAATATGAAAAAATAAGAATTGATTTTTTTATGAATAAAGTTTAACATATGTAAATTAAATTATTTTAATATGAATTTTTGACATAAATAAAAATCATAAAAATAAACAAAAGGGAAAATAAAATGAAAAAATCTTTATTAATGATTGCGGCAACAGCTAGCTTACTTACAGCTTGCGAA
The DNA here is from genome assembly GCA_949283075.1 of uncultured Pseudomonadota bacterium. Classification (GTDB taxonomy): domain Bacteria; phylum Pseudomonadota; class Alphaproteobacteria; order Rs-D84; family CASDRH01; genus CASDRH01. The sequence continues at coordinate 40,003 of CASDRH010000025.1, forward strand.
ACAGCATCAACAACAGTTGGGACAAATCCATTTGTTGCAGAAAAGATATCTGAATTTAACGGTGATATGAATACTGTAAAATCAGTACAAGACAAACGCCGTGATTCATTTAACCAAATGAAAACAGATTCAGCAAATGCAATGAATGATTACAGAACAGAAGTAAGTTCTATATATACAGAAATATCACGTGGAGCAAAACCAGCAGATCAAAACTTGGTTGAAAAATGGAAAGTTGCACGTCAAAAATTAGAAAAAGTAAATGACATTTCATTTGATATGAAAATTTTATCAGATACAGTTGAAAACGATGCAACAGTTCTTGATTATACACAATCATCAATTAAATCAATGGATCAAATCCGTGGTATGACAAGAGAAGAAGAAATGGAATTGAACCGTATTGCATCAGAAGCATCAAGAAAGAAATCAGAAATTTTGGCTTTTTCTCGAGAAATTGACCAAGAAGCAGAAAATAACAAAGGTTATTTAATGGCAGAAAGACAAAACCTTGATGATTTAGCATTAAGCATAAAGCAAGGAAATATGGTTGGAGGAAATAATACATTTATATCTCGTGGACCACAACAATACGGCCCAACAAATATAATGCCAAATCAACAAAGAGTTATAGGTGTATCAAATGAATCTATGCCATTGATAAGTATGAATATGGCAGCAAAAGATATAAATTATGATGAGCCATTATATCAATCATTATCAAGAGCTTTAGAACGTGATCCAACAACAGCATTCCAAATTGTTTCAATTGCTCCAACAATGGAAATTGCAAGAAACAATGTGAAAAAAGTTGTTGATACATTAACAGAAATGGGAATGCCAGCATCAAGAATTATGATAAAATCATCAACATCTAATGCTATGACACCACAAGTTAATGTATACGCAAAATAATTTGTAAATATATGAAAAATCTACTCTACAAAGAAATTTGTAGAGTTTTTTTTTACCATATACTATATATATCATATGAATAACAACTTTGAAGAATTATATAAAAAATTCACATCATCAATGAATGACTTTTTTAAGTCATCAAAACCACAAATAATAGCATCTGCGTTATCAGGTGGAGCAGATAGCTCAGCCTTAACATTATTATTAAAAAAATGGTGTGATGAAAATAATATTAAATTAAAAGCAATTATAGTAAATCATAACTTACGCTCAGAATCAAAGACAGAAGCTTTATCAGTAAAAGATGATATGCTAAACTATGGGATAGATGCAGAAATACTTGATTATACAGGAGAAGTTCCATTATCAAATATAGAAGAAGTTGCAAGAAATTACAGATATAAACTAATAATAGAATATTGCAAACATAACAACATAAAATATGTTGCAACAGGACATAATAAAGATGAACTTGCAGAAACATTTATCTTAAATTTAACAAGAGGTTCAGGGCTTTATGGATTATGCGGAATACCAAAAACACAGGACAAAAACACAATAACATTCATACGCCCAATGTTATCTTTCACAAAAGATGAATTAAAAAATATTTGTAATATAGAAAATTATAAATGGGTAGAGGACCCAAGTAATTATGATACAAAATATAAACGAGTAAAAATCAGACAATTAAAAGAAATTTTAAATGATTTAGATTTATCAACTGACAGAATTATAAATACGATAGATTATTTAAGACAAGCACGTGATGCTATAGAATTTTTCACAGATAAATGTATAAATAATTGTATTACAGATAAATTTGATAAATTAAATTTGATAGAAATATCATTACCAGAACTGTTAAATAATCCAGACGAAATTATATACAGATCTTTAACAAAAATAATGATGAATTTACAACCAGATAGTGAAAATAATCAAATAGAAAATCATCACATCAGGTCTGAAACAATAAAAAAATTAACAGATAAATTAAAACAAGCTAATTTAAAAGGAATTTTTTCAGATACTACGATAGGAAATTACAAAATAAAATACATAAAAAATACTGGAAAAATTCAAATAATGTATTTAGAATAGGACAACAAAAAATTATTAAATTTTAAGGAGTATAGTTGATGTCAAAAATACCAAATATGCCAAATAATAATGAAAACGAAAATAAACAAAAGGATAAAAACAAATTCCAATTACAACCAAAAATGCCTAAATGGTTATTATTGATTTTAATATTAATGTTTGTTTTTGGTTCATTAAATTTATATAAGAATTCAGCAACTTTTCAAAAGACACCAGCTGTAAAAATCCCATTTTCTGAATTATTAATTTCCATCAAATCAAACAGAGTTGAAGAAATAACAATTTCAGGAGATACAGCAACTGGTTATTTAAAATACGATGAAAAGCTAGCAGCAAAAGCTTCAAAAGATGGAAAGGTTAAAAAATCTGACGATAAAACAAAATCAAAGGAGGATAAAACAGATAAAAAAGATAAAAGAATTAAATTTGAATCGATAGTTTCATTAAACGATAATTTCTTCAAATTACTTGAACAATATGAAGTAAAGACAGAAATTAAAAAGCCATCAAGCTTTGGTTTTGGAACAATACTAAATATTATAACAACATTATTTATAATATTTTTACTTTTATCATTTATCAAAGCTATGAAAGGCGATAAAATCGGAGCAATAACAAAACCAAGATTAAAATTAGTTGATGGTAATAAAAAGAAAATAACATTTAAAGATGTTGCAGGAATAGACGAAGCAAAAGCAGATTTAGAAGAAGTTGTAGATTTCTTAAAATCACCAACAAAGTTTTCAAAAATTGGAGGTCGTATTCCAAAAGGAGTATTATTAGTTGGTTCGCCAGGAACAGGAAAAACATTACTAGCAAAAGCAATTGCAGGAGAAGCAAACGTCCCATTTTTCTCAATTTCTGGTTCAGACTTTGTGGAATTATTTGTTGGAGTCGGAGCATCAAGAGTAAGAGCATTATTTGAACAAGGAAAGAAAGCTGCACCTTGTATAATATTTATTGATGAAATTGATGCAGTTGGTCGTCATAGAGGTGCAGGATACGGAGGCGGAAGCGATGAACGAGAACAAACATTAAATCAATTGCTTGTAGAAATGGACGGATTTGAATCAAATGAAGGAATAGTAATAATTGCCGCAACAAACAGAGCAGATGTTTTAGATGAAGCATTATTAAGACCGGGAAGATTTGACAGACAAATATATGTTCCATTACCAGATTTAAAAGGCAGAGAAAAAATCTTGGCAATTCACGCAAGTAAAGTAAAAATGGATGAAACAATCAATTTATCAAATATTGCTCGTGGAACACCAGGATTTTCAGGAGCAGAGCTTGCAAACTTAATAAACGAAAGTGCTTTATTAGCTGCACGTCGCAATCATAAAGTCGTTATGCAAGAAGATATAGAAGAAGCACGAGATAAAATAATGATGGGAGCAGAAAGAAGGTCAACAACAATGCGCCCAGAAGAGCTTAAATTAACAGCATATCACGAAGCAGGACATGCAATTTGTGCTTTAAAAACTGAACATACAGACCCAATACACAAAGCAACAATTATACCTCGTGGGTCAGCATTAGGAATGGTTCAACAATTACCACTACACGATAAAGTGTCATTAACAATAAGTGAAGTAAAATCTCAAATGACAATATATTTTGGTGGAAGAGTTGCAGAAGAAATATTCTTTGGTCCTGATAAAATAACAGCCGGAGCATCATCAGATATAAAAGGTGCAACATATTACGCAAGAAATTCAATTGTAAAATGGGGATTTTCTAAACTTGGACCGATATATTTTGAAGAAGCAAATATGGGATACCATGAATCTGATGCTCGTAAAAATATATCAGATGAAACAGCAAGAAAAATTGACGCAGAAATTGCTTTATGGATAGACGAAGCAATAAATAAAACTCGTCAAATAATAACAAAGTATAAAAAAGAAACAATTGCTATTGCAGAAGCATTGCTTGAATATGAAACATTAACAGGTGATGAATTAAAAGCAATAGTAGATGGAACTTTTGATAAAAAATCAAAACCATTGCCAAAAAATTCTATAATGAAAATGGCTCAAGAAAGTGCAAAATTATCTGAAAATACAAAATCAGATATAAATACAGATAAATCTGATAAACAATCATCAGATAAAAAGGCTGATAAAAAATCAAAAGTTAAAAGTAAAAAATCGCATAATAAAACTGCAAAGAAAGAAATAAAAAAACAAGATGAGTTTAAACTAAATTAATAAAGGTTGAAAATTATGGATAAAATAAAATTAGCAATTTTAGGTTGTGGAAGAGTATTTGACGCTCATAAAACAGCAGTAAATCAAAATAAAGATAAATTTGAATTAATTGCAGTTTGTGATGCATTCTTAACAGAAGAAAAAGAAAATCAAATCAAAGAAGAGTTTCCAAATATAAAAATATTTAAAGACTTAACAGAAATGTTGGAAACAGAACAAGAAATTGATTGCGTATCTGTTATTACTCCAAATGGATTACACTATGAACACGTAAAGGAAATAATCAAGCATAACAAAAAT
>CASDRH010000026.1 GCA_949283075.1 uncultured Pseudomonadota bacterium
TTTCTGTTATTTTTTCCGCTATATCTAGAGTTTTTTAAAGCTTTTTTCTTTTTCTGTGTTAATGTTTCTTCAATAGGGTCATATCTAAATTTAACCAAGAAACCACTTGCAGAAATTGAACCATTTCCTTCATTATTAACAGGAACATCACTTAAACTCATACTTCTGTATTCAAGTCCAAAAATAAATCCTGTATTTGGAACACGATATTCTGCACCAATCATATATTGATATCCAAATCCAGAATCTGTTGCAAATTTTGGAACTCCATTCTTTTCATTATAATCAGTAGAACCAGTCAAATAACCTAAACCAACACCTATATAAGGGTCAACAACAGGAACAGGAAATGAAAAATATCCGTTTGCCATAAATCCAGATAATGACTGTCTGTCTTGAGCTTCAATACCTAATTCCAAATCAAACTTATTAAAGTCTATTAATGTAGCAGATGAATCAATATGTGCAGACATAAATTGTAATTTATTTGATAAGGACACATATTCAACTTCAAATCTTAAAGGAGAACGCATCAAAGTATATCCAGCTGCTATAGAAAAGAAAATACCTTTTGAAGCATTACTTGCCCAAGTTTCAGGACTTCCTTCACCCCAAATAACATTATCTAGTATAGTATCTGTATTTGTATCTTCACAAATACCAGCATCAGCAGAAATAATACTACAATCAATATTATATCTGTTAGGGTCTTTTTTTGCAGTTCCTTCCCAATTCATTTTAGATTTCATCATACCAGGTGAAACAGAACCTCCGAAATAAAATCCGTAAGCAAAAGAATCATCAGCAAAAACTGCCATACATAATGCTAAAACGCCCATAGATATGGAAAGATTTTTTTCCATCATTATCTCCTTTTATTAGCACAAAAATCTGAAAATTTCCCCATTTGTGAAATTTTTACCGATAAATCGGTCTTCAGACTTTTAATTTAAAAAAATTTTACCATTAAAATTTTACCATTGATTCACAGATTAGTCAATTATTCAATACATTTTATAATAAGATTTTCTTGCAAATACTTGAATAAACGATATAATTCTGTATATGACATATCTAATAATCGGTTTAGGAAACCCAGATAAAAAGTACGATTTAACAAGACATAACACCGGATTTATGGCTTTAGATTCTGTAATTGATTCTATCATTTCAGATTTTGGAATAAGCATAGATTTAAAACAAGATACAAAACACAAAGCTATTACAGGAAAAATATCAATAAATAACGAAGTGATAGTATTTGCTAAACCATTATCATATATGAATTTATCTGGTGGACCAACAAAATCAATAATGGATTTTTATAAAATACCTCTTGAAAATGTAATAGTAATACACGATGAGCTAGATTTACCAACCGGACAAGTAAAGTATAAAGTTGGAGGAGGAAACGCAGGTCATAATGGATTAAAAGATATATCAGCAAAATGTGGGAACGATTATCATCGTATAAGGATAGGAATAAACCATCCAAAAAAAATACCTGGATTAGAAAATATGAACGTAGCAGATTATGTATTAGGAAAATTTAACCAAACAGAATTATCAATTTTACAAAAATCATTTTCAGATGTATTAAAAGAGATATATAAAATTACAGGATTAAAATAAGATTTTATAAAAAATTATGGAAGAATTCTTTCAATCTAATGACATAGTAAAAGTATTATTACCAATTGCAACTGGTGATGGATACGATTATATAATACCAACAAATATCCAGAAAATAAAAATAGGTTCTTTTGTAAAAGTTCCATTAAGGAATAAAACAGAATTCGGAATAATAATAGGAAAAGGCGATTCAAATTTAGAAATATCAAAAATAAAACCAATAATATCTGTTTTTGATAAAATTCAAGCAATTAAAACAGATATGATAGCTTTTTTAAAAAAAGTTGCCGATTATACGATGTCTCCGCTGGGAAATGTATTTGATATGCTTATGCCAAATGAAAAGCTATTCTTACAGGAAAAAATGGAAGATATATATAATCTTTCAGATAACTATAAAGAAATATTTTCAAAATTATCTTCAGCTCGCCAAACAGAAGCAAAAAAAAGAATAATAGAATTTTTAGAAAGTGCAAAAGAAACAAATTCAAAGAATTTTATAATATCTGATTTATCATATGCAACAGGAACTTCAACATCAGTAATAAAAAATCTTGTAGATAGTGGTATATTAACAAAATCTCAACAAATAAAAAATAATATAAATCCAGAAGACTTTAATTTTAAATATGATGAAAATTCATTAAAATTATCAGACACACAATACAATTCATACAAAGAAATAAAAGATTATTATGAAGACAAAAACTTTGCTGTATGTTTGCTTGATGGAATAACAGGTTCAGGTAAAACAGAAATTTATTTTAAAATAATTGCAGATATTTTAAATAAGAATCAAGATGGGCAAGTTTTAATAATGCTTCCAGAAATTGCATTAACATCTCAATTCTTGTCAAAATTTAAAATAAGATTCGGAGTTTATCCAACATTATGGCATTCAAATTTAAGCAACATCGACAGAATACAAAATTATAAATCCATAGCTAATGGACTATCCAGAATTATTGTTGGAACAAGGTCAGCTTTATTTCTTCCATATAAAAACTTATCAATGATAGTTATAGACGAAGAACACGACGGTTCATATAAACAAGAAGACGGAGTAATATATAATGCAAGAGATATGGCGGTATTAAGATGCTCAATTGAAAAAATACCAATATTACTAGTATCAGCAACTCCATCAATTGAATCATATAATAATAGTATAATAGGAAAATATAAAATAGTTAAATTAAACACAAGATTTGCAGAATCTGATTTACCAACAATAACACTTGTTGATATGAAACAAGCAGAAAATAAACCAAAAAAAGCAAAAGATAATGACGGGGTTCAAAGCTGGTTATCTCCGGTAGTAATAAAAAAGATAGAAGATGAAATAATCAGTGGAAACCAAGTAATGATTTTCTTAAATCGCAGAGGATATGCTCCATTGTTAATGTGTAGCAAATGTGGATATAAAGTAAAATGTCCAAACTGCGATATATCATTAGTATCTCATAATGTAAAAACGATAAAATCGGAAAAACAAAACGATAAAAATGAAGTTGAAGAAATAGATATATTACAAGGAAGAATACAGTGTCATCATTGCGGATATACATCATCAATTCATCGTAAATGTCCAGAATGTGGAAACGAAGATTCTTTCATATTGTGCGGCCCAGGAGTCGACCGTATAAGCGAAGAGATAAATAAACTTTTTCCAAAATATAACTCAATAATAATTTCATCAGATACTGTAAATACAGAAAAGAAATTAAACACAGCAATAAAGTCTATATCAGATAAAGAAATAGATATAATCATAGGAACACAAATTCTTGCGAAAGGCCATCACTTTCCAAATTTAACATTAGTTGTAATTGTTGACGGAGATATGGGTATAGCAGGCGATGATTTCAGAGGTTCAGAAAAAACATTTGCTTTATTACATCAGGTGTCAGGAAGAGCAGGGCGAGAATCAAAGCAAAGCGAAGTTTTAATACAAACATATAATCCTGATAATAAAGTAATGCAGATGTTGCAAAAAAATGATAAAGAAAATTTTATTAAAATGGAAATAAAAGACAGACAATTATCAGGTATGCCACCATTTGGAAAATTATCATCAATAATATTATCATCACCTCAATTAGAAATACTAAACGATTTTTGCAAATTGCTAAAAAATAAAACTCCAAATTTAAAAACTGAAAATAATACAAAAAAATTCAGAATAATGGGACCAGTTGATGCTCCAATATCATTTTTAAGAGGACAATACAGAAAAAGATTTTTAATTCATTGCAAAAATTATGTATCAATGCAAAAGCTAATATCAATATGGTTAAACGATATAAAAATACCATCACAAATAAAGTTGAAAATAGATATAGACCCATACAATTTTATGTAACACCTTAACATAACTTGATTGATATCAAATATATGATATGATAAAACAGTTAGTATAAATTAATTAATCAATTAACTAGGGGAAAACGCTATGGTTGAAAAAAACAAAAGTGTAAAAAACACACAAAATAAGTCAATTACAGAATCTGTATTTTCAGTTATAGATACAAATTTTGCAAAAGGTATAGCAATATTATTTTTGTTATTCCATCATTTATTTTATTTAAGCCCAAAAATGGGATTTATGTTATCAACAGGAAAGACATTAGAATTTTACATAGCAACAGTAATGAAAGTTTGTGTTGCAATGTTTTTAGTATTAAGTGGTTATGGAGTATATGAAAGCATAAAAGGCAAAGCTATAAAATATTTTTCATTTATGAAAAAGAACTTAATAAAAATATTGTTTAATTATTGGTTCATATGGTTATTGTTTGTTCCAGTAGGATTTTTAATAATTGGCGGAGATTTTTTCACAAAAGTATATAAACAAGATATAATTCAAAACTTGTTAATAAACTTAACAGGAATGCAAAAAATGTTTATGACTCCATCAATATTAGATACTTGGTGGTTTGTAAGCTTAATAATAACATTTTATGCATTATTCCCAGTATTACGCTTTTTAATTGATAAAAGCCATATCACAGCAGGATTAACATTAGCAGGTTCATTCTTATTAATGTTTTTTGCAGATGATTTATATAACACATATTTCAATACAGCATTTTTAGCTTTATGGTTATTCCCATTCACATTTGGAATATTCTGTGCAAAATATAATTTATTTGTAAAATTCCAAGGTTTATTTGAAAATAAAGATATCCAATCAAAAGCAATAAATCTAGTTTTACTTTCAGCAATAATAGGATTGCTAGTATATCAAAGATTATTTGGAACATTCAAAATATTTGGAACAACATTTAAAGATATATATATAGATGGAATACTATCATTTTTCATAATAGCATTAGGATATCAATTCTTATCAAAAATAAAATATGTAAAAGAATTTGGTATATTTATGGGTAAACATTCATTTAATATCTTTTTGTTCCATTCATTTATATATCACTTATATTTTAAGTCATTTACATATTCATTAGGTACACCAATAGTAATATGGTTATTCTTATTAATAACATCAATAATACTATCAGTAGCTATTGAAAAACTAAAAGTATTAGTTCATTTCAACGAAATACAAAATAAAGCACTTGGAAAGAAGTAAAAAGAAAAGTGAATAACAAAAAAGCCCTTGAAAATATCAAGGGTCTTTTTTTATAAAGTAAAAACTTTTGATTATAGGTTTTCACCAGCTTCTGAACATTTACCCATATCAACAGCTTTTTTGAAATCAGCTTGAGCAGCAGCATCACCTTTATCAGATTTTGCTTTCAAATCAGCACAATTAATTTCTTGAGCACTTGCAGCTGAAACAGAAGCGATTGCGATTAAAGCTAAAACAAATAATTTTTTCATTTTCTTTCTCCTTGGTTAGAATGTTTATAGTTTTTATTTTAGTGTTTTTAATAAAACGATACGATTATAGCAAAAAAACATCTTTTTACAAATAAATAATATAAAA
>CASDRH010000027.1 GCA_949283075.1 uncultured Pseudomonadota bacterium
TAAAATCTTGTCCAACACTTAAATTAGATCCAACATTCACAGTCCCAGAATTAGTAAAACTACCACCAACGGAAACTTCACCGACTGTAATAGAAACAAAACCACCTCCAGTATTATTAACAAAATTACCTTTAATATCAGTTATGCCAGACGAAACATTAAATATTGAATTATTATTAAAGTTTTGAGCTACATTCAAATTACCTTCAACATTAACAACTCCATCATTATTAAAATTCTTTTCAGCATCAAAAGTTGAATCAGTTTTAACACTAAAAACAGCATCAGCATCAACATTAAAATCTTCTGTTGCTTTAACAAAACCACCAGCAATATTAAAATTACCTTGAACCTTTTTAGCAGAAGTTCCATATCCAGAAATAGTTGTAGCAGAACCAGCATCAGCTCCACCAGTCATATTAATAGTTCCACTATTAGTAAAATTACCAGTATTAGCTAAATTACCAGTTAAATTTAAAGTTCCTTTTTCTGACATAGTAATTGTCGCATTTGTACCATTAGTAATATTAGTAAAGCTACCATTACCAGATATAGTAACTGATGTAACATCAGTATTATTAATACCATTATTCAATTGTTTTCCAGAAATAGAACCAGAAACAGTCATAGTACCAGTTCCACTTACAGCTACATTCCCATTTGAAGTAACAGAACCATTTTCATCAACAGTTAAACCATTAGCAGTTATACTAACAGAATCATAAGTTTGAGAATCTGAAACAGTTTGTGGTCCACTTACATTTAAAGGTGCAGCAAATATATTAAATGAAATAAAAAGAATCAAAAGAAGTATAAAAAAGCTTTTACACAAAAATTCTAAAAAAGAAAACTTTTGTTTTAAAATCCAAAACATAATTTATCTCCCCAACATAATAATATCATAAAAAATACATATTTCAAATTTTTTATACAAAATCAAGAGCCAAATAAAATATAATTTTCAATTTCCGCAATATCATCATTATAAAAATAAATTCCATTATTAAGATTACTTTCAGATTTTTGCTTTAAACTTTCTTTTACATTATATTTTGGTTTAATAGTTTTAATATTACTAATCTTATCCATATTGAATAAGTTATTATATTTAATAATGTAATTATCAAGCTCTTTTTTAATAATCTCAACATCTTGATATGAAATTGCATATAAATCATCAATAGAAATTTCAGGATAAACAATCAATTCTGCATTTTTATCAACTAACTGGAAACTTAACCCCCAATTACTTTTATAAGCTAACACTAATCCAAAAGAATTAAATAATTTAACAAGATTCATAGCTCTAAAAGCTCTAATAATCATAGGATTATTTTTAATAAAATTATAATTGATATCATTAACTTTCAAAGATTGATTATTGATATTTTCCCAATTATAAAAATTTAAGTTCTCAAATAATCCAGACAATTTATCACATATATCTGAAATAATTTTATCATACTTGTTTTTATTATCGGATAAATTAGACTGTTTAACTTCAAACAATCGCATAATTTGCTTATTTGAAAATCCAAGTGATTCTGCAATCTGGATAACTAATAATCCAATATCATCATTAATAGAAAAATTCCTATTCTTAATTTTTAATAATATATCATCAAACATTAACAAAGGATTACCAAATTCATCAGCAAATAATAAATCAATAGCACTACCAGCAGCATTAGGCAAATAAGCATCAACTACAAATTGATTATCATAAGAATAACCTTTTTCATCATCATAATTGCTATGCATCATAAAATAACCAAAAGGGTTATCAAGATTACCAAATTTTTTATCATATTCGGCATAGCATAACATATGAACATCACGAGGTCGCCAAGCATCTTTAATAATAATACTTAAACCGAACTTTCTTAACAAAGGTTCAATTTGTTTCAAAGTAAAATATAAAGCAGGATTAACATTACCAGCAAAATAATTAATATTTAATTTACGATATAAATCAACACCAAGAACATTATCATAAGAATTATAAATAAAATCAGAAAAAAACACCGGACGACAAGAATTCAAAGATATATATTCAAAATAAGACTTCCTATCGTTAATATCAACTATATCATCAAAAGGAATTAAACAACGATATTTAATATCGGTAAATTTTTGCATAAAACCATTAAATATATCATAATTATTTTTAAGCAAATTAAACCTCATAAATTATCGTTTACTAGCCTCAGCAATAGCATTATCAGCATTTGGATGACCTAAACGTTTAGCCATAATAAAATCTTGTAAAGCAGAACCTCTGTAATTCAAGCCCATTTTTACAGCCCCACGATTATACCAGTAATTAGGATTTTTTGAATCCAAATCAATAGCCTTATCATAATCAGAAATCGCAAATTTATAATTTTTCAACAAAACTTTTCTAGAAGCACGAATAGCATAATATCTTGCCTCATCTGGATTCAAATTTATAGCTTCTGTTAAATCACGAACAGCACCTTGATAATCTCCAACTCTACTTTTTGTAATAGCTCTATAAGCATAATATCTATCCTCCATCGGACGCATTTCAATTGCTTTACTCAAATCAACCAAAGATTCATCATAATATTTCAATATTTTATTAACATTACCACGTTTAGCATAATATTCAGGTTCAGTAGGATTCATTTGAATCAAATAATCTAAATCCTCAATTGCTCCATAATAATCTTTATGATCTATACGAACTTTCAACGTTTCATTATAATAATTTTCATCCATAATAACATTTTCATCATCAAGACTATCTCCCAATCCGAGTCTTTCACCCATAAACCCATAATCAGTTGAAGAATCAGAAGACCAAGAATATCCTCCAGATTTAGACGAGCAACCAACAGAAAAAATCGCTAAAACAACAGATGCTAAAATGTAAATAAAATTTTTCATTGTTCTTTTTCCCTCTCCACTAAACAATAAAAACAGATAATATATTATATATTGATTCAAGCAATAAAACAACAAAAATCCTTTATTTAAAAGGATTTTATAATTTTACAAAAGAACTAAAATTATAAATAAATTATTGGAAAGATGCATTAATCTTATTACGCCAATTATAATACAATTCATTTGCAGGTTCTAATTCAATAGCTTTATTAATATCAGAAATAGCCCCATAATTATCTTTAATCATAAATCTTAAAATAGAACGATTATAATAAGCACTTGGATATTCAGGAACTAACTGTATAGCTTTATCATAATCAGCAATAGCCCCAGCAAAATCTTTCAATCTGTGTTTAGCAGAACCACGAATATTATAAGCATAAGCGTATTTATCATTTAACATAATTGATTCATCCAAATCAACAATAGCCCCTTCATAATCACCAGCATTATAACGTTCTAAACCAGTAGTAAAATAAGTAAATGCAGCATCAGCATAACTTTCATTATAAGCAAAAACATTACTATAACCAGTTATAATCACAGATAAAACAAAAAGAAAAGAAACAAAATATTTATTCATAATTTTTCTCCAAAAAAATTTATCTCCCCAGCGAAACCGCCATAAATTTATAGTATTATAAATCTAAAAAGGCAAAAAATAAAGAAAAATTTGACAAAAAGAAAAGTTTTATAAGAAAATTTTAATTCAAATTATCAAATTCTATATCTTCATTTTTCTTTTTATTATTATTTTTTTCAATTAAATAATCTTCAACATTATCAATCATTTTTGCCTTTTTAACTTCTTTTTCTTCCAAAACTTTTACATTTTCTTTATCTTCAAGTATTTCATCAATTAAGTCTTTAGCAACTTTATGGTCATAACCCAATTCAACAGCTTTATTCAAATCAGCAATAGCAAAATCATACTCTCCAACTTCACGCATAAAATCTGCACGATTTACTAAAGGAACAAAATTATCTTTTGCTAAAATAACAGCTTTATCGTAATCTTCTTTTGCTCCATCAAAATTTCCCAAAGCTTGTCTAAATTTTGCACGAGAATTATAAGCAGCCCAATCATTAGAACCATATAAAACAGCTCTTTCATAATCAATTTTTGCGCCTTCAACATCACCAAGTTCCCAACGACGTCTAGCACGTCCAGTATAACTAGCCGGAGTAGGAGGAAATTCTTTAAACATCTCATTATATGCACGAACCATACCGTGAACATCTTTTAAAGCCATATAATTATAAGCTATTCTACTATAACAATTCCTACGTAAAGAAAATTCAGGACTACGTTTTAAAACCTCACGACAATCTTCAATTGCTCCGTAATAATCCCCTACACTATTTCTAACAAAAGACCTTTGGAATAATAACTCCAAATCACCAGGATTAGCTTCTAAAGAAGCGTTAAGATAATCCAATTGCTCTAAATTCTGTTTTTCAACAAGTCTTTCATTATAATTTATCAAAGGATCAGCAATACCATAAACAGTATCAGAAACTGAGTTCATAATATTTACCCAGTCATCTTCAGAAGTAGTACAAGCTCCTAAAAGAAAAGAAATAAAAACAGAAAATAAAATTGAAAATTTATTCATTTATACTTATATCTCCCGAACCCATTATAACACATAAAAATAACTTTTAAAATACAAACATAAAAATATTTTTCAAAAAATAATTTAAAACATGATATTAATTTTCTGATAATTTCCACTTTATAACCCCCAGCGGATCATTAATTCCAGGATGATTATATTTAGCTTTATAATCTTCTAAAATTGTTAAAATATTTTTAGCTTCATCAATTCTACCCATATCAATTAAAATACTACCTTTCAATCCATAGATATGAGCGTATAATATATCAAACTTATCATTATCTAATAATTCTATAGCTTTATTTATCGCATCTAAAGCCTCATCATACATATGCAAAAAGAAATAAGAATTAGCTAAAGAATGATAATCAGCATACTCATTAGACAATTCAGCAAATTTTCTTTTATCTTTCAAAGCATCTTTATTCTCACCAATAGAAAATAAAAAATCTGCCCTTAAAGAATAATAGAAAGGTTCTTCTGGCTCACTTCTTATAGCTTTATTCAACATTCCTAAAAAATCATCTTTATATTCTTTAGAAGCAGAAAATAAAGCATATAAAAGAATATCATCAATATAATAAGATGCCACATCATTACTTAAAGCCTCATCAATCAAATCATTACAGTTATAAATAAATTCTTTAATATCATTAGAACTATTCAAATTTATAAAAGAAAACTTAAATAAGACAACATCTTCAAAGTTGTCAGATATTTTTAAATATTCTTCATATAACTTTTTAAAATTATCAACCTCATTAATTTTTAAAAAATAATTCCCAAGAATAGAATATAAATCAAACTTTTGTTTATCATCATAAGCATATTTTAAAGCCTTATTAAAAGTTGCTTCTAATTTATCTTTATAATTTTTAGATTTGCTAGAAGAAAAATAAATAAAATCCAACAAATTCAAATAAACATAATATTTTAAATTATCAGGCAAATTAACAATTAATTCATCAGAAAATTTATCAACAAAAGTTTCAGGTAAAAATTTAAAACTAATAAATATTCTTGATATTGCAGAAATTGTATCTTTTTCATTTTTAGCATACTTAATACTATCATTCATATATTTTTTTATAACATCTAAATCTTTATAAATTCCCTTTTTATAAGCAGATGATAGTAAAGAAGCCATAGAAGCATAATAATCATAATTATCAGGACTTAATTCAATAGCTTTCTGAATATCAGACAAAGATTTTTTATAATTATCATCTATACTATTTTTATCATTTTCAAAAGATAAAGAATATTTACTCCAACGATTCTTTAAAGACATACTGTTTGAAGAATCTACCTCAACAGCTTTATACTTAACCCAAAATATATCATCTTTTAATAATAACAAAGCATATTTATTTCCACGATAATTATAATACATAGAATTTTTAGGATCTAACTCAATAGCCTTATTAATCTCTGTAAAATCAGATTTATCCCTATTAAAATAATCATAAGAATAATAATTAAAAGCATCATTTGGAGAAAGCTTTATAGCCTTTTTAATATCATTTTTAGCAAGTCCTAAATATCCCAAACGGTAATTAACCCAAGCACGTTCAGTATAATATTTTGAAACACTATCATTTTTATCAATAGCATTTGTATAATATTTGATAATTTTCTTACCAGTTTTAACAACAGATTTATTAGGAATATATTTAGTTTCCTGTAATTTAAAGTTAAATTCTTTTTTTAAACTTTCAGCTTTATCAGCATAATAATTATCATCACCACAAGCAGATAAAGCCAACATTCCAATCAAACATAACATAATAATATTTTTTTTCATAATTATCCTTTTTTTAATTAAAATTTTATATATAAAAATCCAGTATATTAATAAAAATAAAAACGCAAAAAACAAGTAATTTTTTAATTACAAATTTTTTGCGTATCGCGTATAATTAAAATACAAAAAATTATTTCAAATTATATTTTTTGCGAATTTCATCAATTTTAGCTTCAAATCGCTTCAAATAACGTGGGTATAAAGAAATAGCTTCTTGTAACACTATAACAGCCTCATCAGCTTTATTCATAGCAAATAATATATCAGCCTTTTTTTCATAAACAACAAATGCAGGAAAAGTATCTTTATCACAAAGCTTTATAGCTTTATTTACAGTATCTAAAGCTTTTTCATAATCTTTAGCTTTAAGATAAGCAGAAGCTAAAGAATTATAAGAATAAGGTTTATTCTCAATTTCAGCAATTTTTTCCATATTTTCAATATAATCACCTTGCCCTTCATCCAATTTCAAATAATATCCTTCTGAATTATTTGGATATTTATCTATAATTTTATCAATCATATCAGATATAAGATTATTATATTTTCCTGAATCATTATTGCTAATAAAACTATTAACAATACTAGAAGCAACAGATAAAGTTTTCTCACTTTTTAAAGTTTCATCTAATAAATTTTTATAATCATCTATAACTTCATCAAAAGGTCTTAATGAAAGTAATTTATATTTAATATCAAGCTTAACATATAAATCATCAGTATATTTTAACTGCTCTTCATATAATTCTTTTAATTTACCCTCATTATTAAGTATATTATAATAATTAATAATAGATAAATAAAGATTGAATTTTTGCTCATTATCAGATGCATATTTTAAGCCATCCGATAACATTTTTTCCATTTTATCATTTTTAACACGAGAATCAAAAACAGACATATTCATAAAATGCATATATACATAATATTTAAGATTATCAGGTAAATTGACAAGCAATTCATTAACAACCTTATCAGTAAAATCAGAAGGCAACTTATAACGAAAAGCTAAAATAATAATACCAGATATAGCTGAAATAGCTTCCTTCTCATCTTTTGCATATTTAAGCATATAATTAAAATTTTTATTTATTTCATCTAAATTTTTATTAATACCTTTTTCATAACCACTAACTAACAAGCTAGCCATAAAGTTATAATAAGAAGAATTATCAGATTGTAATTCAATAACTTTATTAAAATCAGCTAAAGCTCTTTTATAAGAATCAGCATCTCCATATAAATTAAAAACAGACAGATAACGATTACCACGATAAGCATAATACATAGCATTTTTATCATCTAATTCAATCGCCTTATCAATATCACTAAAATCTTTATTAACTCCATTATTATGTAAACTAAAATAATAATTTTTAAAATAAGACAAAGAATAATAATTAAAAGCATCATCAGAAGATATTTCAATAGCTTTCTTGATATCAGAAATAGCAGGATTTAAATAATGCAAAGCTAAATTAAAATAAATTTTAGATAATTTAAAATTTGCCCAAGCTCTTTTTGAATAATATTTTGCAACATCAGTATTTTTTTTAATAGCTTTATTATAATACTTAAGAGCTTTTTCAAGATTTTTAATATCATCTTTAGCAGATAAAGCAAACGGAGCCATAGATAACAAATCTAAATTATGATGAGCAAATTTTTCATCAAACTTTTCAGCTTTATTAAAATAATATTCATCACTACAAGCAGATAAAGATAAAGCTCCAAATAAACTTAATACAACAACACTTTTTTTCATAATACCTCCATTTTAAATAAAACAAAAAAACAGAAATATTATATCATAAGAGAAAAATTAAAGATATATTAAACTAACAAGAAGCTATCAACTCATCTAAATTCATATCATTATGATTTTCTTTTGGAGTTAATTCCTTTGCTTTCAAAAACAATTGTTTTGCATCTTGTTTTAAACCAGCTTCATATTTAACTTTAGCATAATTAAAATAAATAAAACCAAGCGAAATTTCAGGAGCAAAAGATAAAGCCAACTCAAAATTTTTAAAAGCATCATCGTATTTTTTTATATGAGCAAGTAAAACAGCTAACCTATTAAAATAAGAATAATTATTAGGAACAAAAGCAATAACTTTATTCATTGAATCAATAGCCCCATCAAAATCATTCGTTTCTTCTTGAAATTCAGATAAATAATAATAAACACTAACATCAAAAGGTTCTAATTCAATAGCTTTATTAAAATCATCAATAATTAATGATTTATTATCAATAGAACCATCTAAAAATAAAAAAGATAAAAGTTTAGCTCTTTCTAAATAATAAGAATAATTATTAGGACTATAATCAATAGCAAAATTATAAGCATCTAAAGCCATATTATTATCCCCCATACTTTTATAAGCACTTGCTTTATTAGCATAAATTTTAGCTTTATCAAAAGGCTTAACAGCAAAGTTAATAGCAATATCATAATCTTCAATCGCTTTATCATACTTACCAAGATAAACAAAAGCACCAGCACGACTATTATAAGCAGCAAAAGAAGGCTTTAATTCTATAGATTTATCAAAATCGTTCAAAGCTTCTTCAAATTTTCCTTGTTCATACTCAACAATACCTTTTAAATAATAAGCAGAATAATTATTACTATCTAAATCAATAGCTTTATTACAATCAGATATAATTAAATCATAACCATCAAAACCTATAATATCAGGAATTAACCTAAACCTCATCTGTCCTCTATAAACATAATAATTAGAAGCATCAGGATTAATATCAATTGCTTTATCTAATAAATTAACAGCTTCAGAAGGATTAGAACAACTTAAAGCCATTTTAACATAATCTTTATCATTCATAATAAAACCCTCAAAGAAATAAAATACATACCAAAAAGAAAAAAACAATAAAATAAGATTATTTTCATTGACAAAAAAGACAAATAGTTCCATAAATTAAAAAAATAAATAATAAAAATCATATGAAGGCTATAATATGACAATACAAACATATGAACAAATATCACATCTGGATATAAGAGAAATTCCATATAATGTTATACAATGTGCATATGATTTTTTAAAACATGTCAAAGAAGCATATCCAAATGGTGCCAATTTAGAAGAAATAGAACAAGATTTACATTTAGCAAAAGAAATCGTAAATAAACACAAAGCATATCTAAACAATATAAAAAATTCAAATGAAAGATAAAACTGGTGGGTGTTGAGGGATTCGAACCCGCGACCTACTGATTAAGAGTCAGTTGCTCTACCAACTGAGCTAAACACCCATTACAAACGATTTCTAAGATTATAAATGATAAATTTTTCTTTGCAAATAATTTATTAAAAAAAACAAACATTTTTATTGATTTTTTACTTGCCTTAAACAAAAATAAATATTATATTGACTGCTATTGTTTATAAGTCTGTACGCCGGCATAGCTCAGTTGGTAGAGCAGTTGATTTGTAATCATCAGGTCGGGAGTTCGAGTCTCTCTGCCGGCACCATCAAAAAATAAAAACCAAATCAATATATCTTATGGATAAAAGCGATATAGATATATCAAAAATTATAAATGCCACTATTAAAAGTGGAAATTACCTTGATACAAAGCAACAAGAAATTTTCAATTTAGTAGAAAAAACAAATCAAAACATATTCATACAAGGGCAAGCAGGAACAGGGAAATCAACTTTTATAAGATATTTACAAAATCATTCAAAAAAAAGAATGATAATACTATGTCCAACAGCCATTGCAGCAATAAATATTGGAGGAGAAACAATACATTCAATGTATAACCTACCATTCAGTGATTTTTTTATAATGAAGGATTTACTGAATAAAAAAAGGTCAAAATTATCAATGATTTTGAAAAGAACAAATATTCTTATAATAGATGAAGTGTCAATGGTTCGTCCAGATATGTTAGACGCAATAGATATGCTATCAAAACAAGCAAGAGACAATCCTCATGAACCATTCGGAGGATTACAAGTAATATTAATAGGAGATCTATGTCAATTACCACCTATAATAAAACAAAATGTATATAATATATTTGAAGATATTTATGGATATAAAAACACATATTTTTTTGATTCTTTTGCATATAAAGAAGGGGATTTCACAAAAATAGAATTATCAAAAGTATACAGACAAGAAGATCCAGACTTAATAACAAACCTAATAAACATAAGGCAAAATAAAGACATATATAATACAATCCAATATTTTAACACAGCAAAATTCACAGATATAAACGATACAAAATTTGCATTAACAATCACTCCGTATAATGCAATTGCAGATTCAATAAACCACCAAAAATTATCACAAATACAAAATTATGAAATGACATACGAATGCCAAACCAGCGGCAGTTTTGATAATATAAAAGATACTCCATCACCAGCATTATTAAAATTAAGAATAGGAGCATTAGTAATATTTAACAAAAATAACAACCAACAAAACTACATAAACGGGACAAGCGGAATAGTAGAAGATTTAAAAGAAGAATATATAAAAGTCCGAATAATAAAAGAAAACAGAGTAATAGAAGTAAGAAGAGAAGAATGGGTAAATCTAACATATGATTATGATGAAGAAACTGGAAAAATAACAGAAAAAGAAACTGGAAGATTTATTCAATTTCCTTTGCAATTAGGATACGCATTAACAATACATAAAGCACAAGGAAAAACTCTTGATAAAGTAATAATAGATATGGGCAACGGAGCATTTGCTCATGGTCAAACATACGTTGCATTAAGCAGGACAAGAAAAAAATCAGATATGCATATAACAAGGCCAATAAAACAAAAAGATATTATACAAGATAAAAGAGTAATAGAATTCATAAATAATAAATAAATTATAAACTACGATTACGAATAATACTTCTAATTTTTCTACGCTTACTTTTAATTGGAACAATAAATAATAATAAACGATAATAAAATTTATCAAATATCCTTTTTAATTTATAACGGTAAGAAATTTTAAATTGCCTAAATACTTTTTTACAATTATCAACTCTTCCTAAAACCCCTTGTGGATCATCAGGATCATAAGAATTCAAAAATATTCTTGAAGAATTATCAGATAACTTATAAGAATTAATATCACCAATTTTCATATCAGAAGAATTTTCAATAACAACTAAATCAATAGAATTATTAAACTTTTTATTAAGTTTATCAGATAATTCTTTAATAAGATTATCATCGGTATTAGTATTAAGAGAAAACCATATTAAAAGAGTTTTCTTACTTCTTATATTATCAATAAATCTTTGTATTCTTCTATCATATTTTTCTTTTACTTTTGAATACATATTCTCTAATAAAATATTATGTTTAAAATCATGTAAAAATAAAATATTATTTTCAGTATTAATATAATAATCATTATTAAAATCATGATTTTTATGATTAATATCCTTATCTATAAACTTTAGATTATCAAAAGATAAAAATGAATTAAAATAATTCAATATTATATTTATTCGTTCTTCTAAACTATTTGCACCTGTGATCCAATCAAATGGGCCAGAAGCAATACGCAAACAAAGCATATTCAAATACATTGCGCAACCGCAATTACTTCCTATTGAATATATAACATCATATCTTTTATGCATAAAAGCCTCCAATTTCAACAATATGTTGAATAACCATTTGCAGACATAGTAATTGGAATATGATAATGACCATTACTTTTAATTTCAAAAACAACATAAATAAAATATAAAAATTAATAAAACGCATTATAAAATCCATATTTTTTAATTTTCTCTAACTTTCCAGTTTGCATATTAAAATACCAACCATAAATATTCAAATTCCGTGTTTCAACAGAATCTTTAACAAAAGGAAAAGTCAATAAATTATCCATTGAAATTTGTATAGCTTTCTTTTCACACATACAAGAATTCTGTTCCGAATATTCTGACAAAAAATCAGATACTTTATTTTCATCTACAATATTTAACCAAGTATTAATAAAAGTATTATCAGCAGAATGTTCAGCAAACAAAGCCTTAATACCTCCACAATGGCTATGGCCCAAAATAACAATATTTTCAACTTTTAAATGATTAACAGCATATTCAATAGCAGCAGAAGTTCCGTGACAATGACTCATATCACTATCAAAAGGAGGAACTAAATTTGCAACATTACGAATAACAAATATATCCCCTGGAGAAGTATTAAATAATATAGAAGGGTCAACTCTTGAATCGCTACAAGCAATAACCAAAGTTTTTGGACTTTGACCTTCATATACTAATTTTTCATAAACCTCAGGTTGTTTTACAAAAAAATCATCATAAAACTTTTCATAACCATTTAATAATTTATCAATTTTAACCATAACTTAAAATCCTAAAAAATAATAATTGCATAAAATAAACACATCAATATATTATATAAATTATAAAAAAAATCAAGAAAGACAAAAATATGATAACAAGTTATGAAGAATTATTAAAATTCTGTCCAAATATAAATCCAAAAATAAAAAAAGTCATAGACAAATATGGCATATTAGTAACAGAACATTATTTATCTTTAATAGACTTAAAAAATCCAAAAGACCCATTGTTTAAAGCAGTAATCCCTAGCATATCAGAGTTAAAAATAAATAAATGGGAACTATCAGACCCTATTGGAGATAATAGCTCTGAATTCAAAACACAAAAAACAAAAATGTTAATACATCGCTACCCAGACAGAGTATTATTGTTAACAACAAATAAATGTGCTGGAAATTGCAGATATTGTTTCAGAAAAGAAAAAGTATTCAATAACGAAGAAACAATTTTCAACACAAAAGAATTAGAAAAATCATTAAATTACATACAAAAAACAAAACAATTAAAAGAAGTAATATTATCAGGTGGCGATCCATTATATATGCCACGAAAAGATTTATACAAAACATTAAACTTCATAAAAGAAAAATGTAAGCATATAAAAACAATAAGAATACATACAAGAGCTCCCATATACAACCCAAACATAATAACAGATGAACTATCAGAGTTTTTGAATAATTTTAATAAAAAAATACCTTTAACAATAATCACTCACATAATACACCCAAAAGAAATATGTGATAAATTTATAACATCAATAAATAAAATAAAATGTATAAAGTTAAACCAAAATCCAATATTAAAAGGAATAAACGATTCAACAGAATGCCTAATAAATCTAAGCTATGAATTACTAAAAGCAGGAATATTACCACATTATTTACATATACTAGACAAAGCAAAAGGGATATCTCATTTCAAAGTATCAATAAAAAAAGCTCAAGATATAGTATATAAAATGCAACAACAAATATCAGGACATTTAGTTCCAAAATTGATACTAGACCAACCAAACGGATACGGTAAAGTATGGTTAAATAAATCATTTATAGAAAAATCAAAGATTGTAAACGGTAAATATGAAATGAAAATAAAATCAACACATTCAAATAAGATTGCATTATATAAAGAAGATTAAATATTTACTTTAATAAAATTCACACTATATAAATCTCAATAAATACAAATCTTTGTATTTATATTCTCCACAATCAAAAATATCAAAAATTCTTATAACTTCTAACACAAGGATTTAAAATGACAAACACACAAAAAACAAAAATAATATACGAAATAATCGGAATCGATAGCGATAATCAATGCGATGAATGCAAAGCATTAATAGGAAAATATGAAACAAAACCGGAAAAAATTCCTCCATTTCATCCAAACTGCAAATGTAAATTAATACAAAAAGAAATACCAATACAAGATTTCATAGTAGATGAAAATATAAAATTTAATTTAAACTTACCAAATAAAATATCAGATGATGAGCTTATAAAATCAGTGCTTCCTCACATTATAAAAAACGAAGGAATATCAAAACATTTATACTTAGACACAAAAGGAAATGCAACAATTGAAGGAGGAATAAATGTCCAAAACCAAAAAGAAGAATTTTTAAAAATGAACTTAATAAATAAAACAACAAAACAAAAAGCAACAATAGAAGAAAAAGAAATAGAATTCGATAAAATACAATCATTAAAAGATACAAAGTTTAAGAAAGGACCTGATAAAGAAAAACCATATAATTATCTAGCATCATCATACAAACCATACACAAATTTAGAATTATCAGACGAAGAAATAATATCACAACCTAAACAATTTTTAAAAGAAAATTTACCTAAAATTAAAGATACATTATCAGATAAAGAAATAAATTTTGATAACTTACCGCTTAATGTAAAACAAGTATTAATAGATATGCACTATAATATGGGACCATATTTTTCATTAAAGAAAGAGTGGGATAGTTTTTTTACAGCAATAAAAGATAACAACTTTGGAATTGCAGCACAAAATTTAGACGTAAAAGAAATAAGTAATGAAAGAAATAAATGGAGAAAACAATACTTATTAAAAGCAATTCATTAATAAGTATTAAATTTTGAATCTTTCGGTAAGTCGCACTCCACTACGCCTTACCATACCTTAAATTAATCGGAGATTCATTACTAAAACTTTCTACCATAAGTCCAGGTTTTAACAACTCTTCCGCACTCTTATTATCATCATTACTAAAAAATGTAAATCTCAAATTAATAAAAACTTTATTTTTTTCTTTTTCTTGATATGGATTACATATAGCCTGGACTAAAATATATTCTGCTTCTTTACCTGTAATAGGATCTTTATAACTCCTATTATATGGTCTAAATCCTATAACTTCCTTTATCTTAAATACATATATATATGATGCCCCTGCATTTAAATGCACTCTATACGAATTTATATCTTTATTTACTCCTACAAATTCATAAATTATCTTACTTGGTTCTTCTGTATTATTATCGTAATCTCTATACAAAACATAGTCCTTACTTAAAATAACATATTCGTTTTCATCCCAAGCTTCTTTACTAGTCGACCACTTACCATAAAAATATTCTGGCATATCCTTTCCTACTTCAAATTCTACTTCACCTGACATACCAAATACTTCACATGTAAGAAAAACAAAAAAAGCTATAAATAAAGAAATTTTCATATCAAAATCACAATAAAAAAATTGGTTGCGGGGGCAAGATTTGAACTTGCGACCTTCAGGTTATGAGCCTGACGAGCTACCAGACTGCTCTACCCCGCGATATTACGAACAAACGATTTAAGATTTATATAACCTACAAAAAATTTTTGCAAGAAAATTTTAAAAAAAATACCAGAATATAAAACATAAAAAATTATTGTTTTATTAGAAATTCAATCTGATACCAACAAAGAATTCATTAATCATAGAATTATTCATATTGATAACAGTCATTTTTGAGGAAGATGTAACATTTCCATTTGCATCTTGAACTGATGAAACTAAATCCCAATTCAAATTACCAAGATAAGTAAATTTATATCCAGCTTCAACAGTCCACATTTCACTCAAATCATAAGTTAAACCAGCAATTAAAGAAACAATCATTTTATCATAATCATTTTGAGCAGAGCTAAAAACACCTGTTGTATCATCATAAAATGAACCAAACAAAGCTTTATTGATGCTAGAATCAATTCCAACCATATTTAAAGTAGTTGAAAGCCTAGCCATTCCTAAACCAACACCAACAAAAGGCCTTAAATCTCCCATTTCAATATCATAAAGGAGATTAACACCTAATGAAGATCTTGATAATTCAGCATTAAAAGCTAAACCAATAGGAACCAAATATTGATTCAATCCCAATTGTTCCCAATCATTTGGATTTCTCATACCCAAACCTGATAAATCAACCATAAAATCACTAAACATAGAGCCAGAAGAAGATGATGATGAAGTATCAACTAATTCCAATTCAACTCTAACTCCCATATCAAGCTTTGCACCTAAAGAAATACCAAGACTAGGAGCAGAAAAATCCATACTCTTAGCTTCTATATTACCCCCAAAATCAAAAGTAACTTCAGCAGTATCTCTATAACACCCTGTAACAGCAGTACCTGACCCATCTGTTCCACCAGTTCCAGCACAAGGATCAGTACCAGTTACCATAGAACCAGCTGTATATTTATCATCAACATCAATACCACCATTTTGATTACTATCATCAACTTGTCTATAAAATGTTTTTGTAACACTTCTACCACCCAAAGCACTTTTCAAATTACTTGAAGACAAAGTACCACCATAAAGCCTTAACCCAACATAAGGGGCAAAAAAAGGATTTTTATCAGAAGGAGCTTTATTACTTTCCCAATCATTGGTATAAGAAAAAGCATCACTGATACCCACACAAAATGACATCAAAGTAAATAAACAATAAAAAGAGTATTTAAATTTCCCTATCATATAATCTCTTTTAAATTCCTTGTTCTCTCCTCTAAAACTTCGGATACACAAAAAGATTATATCATTTTTTCAAAAGAATAAAAAGAGAAAAAGCAATAAAAAAATAATTAAAATAACAAACTTAATAATTATTTTTAATCAAAAAATCCAATATATAAATACGAATAGCACTAGATAAGTTATTGTTTTTCCTAGACAAATCAATCTCTTCTATTAATTTAGCAACAGATTTGCCATAAAAATCAGCAATTTTTTTCAATTGCTCCATAAATTCGGGTTCCAAACTGATACTTGTTTTATGACTTTGTAAATTAATTGAATATTTCATAAAATTATTCAGCCCTTCTATCAATCAAACTATAAAATAAAGATTCAAAATCAGAATAGCTATCAATCGGCAAAAAAGTAAAGTTATTCACAATTTCGAAACAATCATCATATAAATTATATAATAGTATATAAGAAAAAAACATTCCTATAATAATTCTATTTTTATAACAATCAAAATCCGCAAAATCCTTATTTATCTGATATAAAGAAGGAATACTTGATAAACCATTAGTTAATTTTTGCTCTTTCAATCCAAAAAGATAAATACCATTAAAAACAAAACCATTTGAAATATCTGTCAAAAAATTGATATAATCATGCGGTAAAAAATCTTTATCAAATTCAGCAAAAGCAGATGTTTCATTTTGAACATCATTATCATCAGCACATTCAAAAACCTGACAATTATCAAAACTTAAAACCAATTGTCCAATATCATAAATAGACATTATTTACTTTTACCTCCCATAGATTTTAATAAAGCAATTGCTCTTAAATCTTTCTGTTTACTCTGCTCTATTTGAGAAGCAAGCTGATCTGCCTTACCAAACGAAGGGCCCCCACTAATTGCTAAAGAACCAACAGAAGGATAAAAAACATTACCTTTCGGACAAATTGCATAAAAAACATCAGGTAATTTAACATCAAAAGAATTATTAGAAATATCATTATTAAAAGCTTTAATCTGTTTTAAAAAGAAATCATTAATAGCAAATTCAAAAGGATTTTTTCTTATTAAATACATATTATCAAGCTCTATACTTCCCCCATATTCCAAAGGAATTTTTAAAACAACAGAAGCATTATATGGACAAACTCCATTCATCATCATATCTAAATCAGTTTTTTTAAAAGAAGCTCTAATAAGCTCATCCAAACAATGTTTTTCAATATACTTTAAAAATTCAGAATATACAGAAGCAGCTTCTAAATACAAATCAGGAATTTCAGAATAATCAATATTAGCCAAATGAACCTCTTGCAAAGGTAATTCAGACAAACCAATTTCAGATAAATAATTTACCCAATAAGACTTTCCAAAATCCAATTTAACAACCTTTCAAAAAGAAAAATATTATGCTTTCTTTAAAGCCCTTATACGAGCTTTCTGTATATAATATTTAGCTAATGTTTCAGCAAATTCTAAAAATGCAGGCATAATTTCAACAGTAGAAACATCATCAATAACTTCATTAAAAGAAGGTAAAACATTATTTGAAACCGTACTCATAACAACATTAATACCAGCATCAACCCAACTTTGCTGACAATCTGAAATGTTAGTTATAACAGCATTATCATTTATAATACAATAACTTTCAATAGTAATATCATGATTTTTTGGTAAAACTTCCAACATCAAATTATCAACACTTTCTCTAATTTTTGAAATAGCCCAAATCGGAGAAATAAACCTTTTCATTTCAGAAAACCAATAAGGATAAGGAACATTTTCAGTATTGGATATAGTATCATTAGCAATAATTTCTCCAGGAAACTGCATATGATATCCGATAACAATATTTTTATTTGATACAGCAAAGAAAGCCAAATCAAAACCTTCTATTTCTTTAACATCAAAAGATTTATAACCTTTTGTTTTCAAAATATTATTAAAAAATTTATTAGGATCTTCAAAAGCATCAGTAATACTAGTAATATTTCTTCTATATCTTTTATTCATAATAATATTGGGTTCAGAACTAGCAGTATTGTTAGAATAACTATTATTATTAACAGGAGCTGAAAAATTATTTGGGACAGATATTTGATTATCAACAGGCTGTTGAAACTGATTATTGTCATAATTAATATTATCGTCAAAAGATGGAACATCAAAATTAGAATTAATCCTTGGTTCAGACACTGTTTCAGGAACAGCAAAATTCATACTAGCAGAATTGAAAATAGGAGGTGGAGCCTTCGGAGGAACAGAAAAATTATTAGAAAATGTATCAGGGATCTGTTCATCAGGATTTACTTTATCCATAGGAACCAAACCATCAACCATTTCAACTGGCTGATTAGAAATATCAGAAATATTATCATTAGTTTGATTAACAACGACAGTTTTCTTTAATAAAATCATCTTAATTCCGATACCAACCGCAATTAAATAAGAAACTAAAGTCAACTGGAAAGATATATCATTTTTTAACAAATCACTAAAGATTTTAGCATTAAATACAGAAGTAAATCCCCAATTTGAAGAAATCCAATACAAAACTGGCAAAGCCATAATAAATAAATATAATAAAAAAGCCCCTATTTTAACAAAAATATTTTTCACTCTCCCCTCCAAAAAACTATCTACTTGAACCTTTTGCCTCTAAAGCCCTTTTACGATTGATAAAATCTTCAGCTTGTTTTTTCTGTTCTTCAAGAATTTGATCCATTGTTCCTTTAGAAGAAACAATATTTTGATAATTATCAATCATTTCATTATAATTAAAATCAGTATCATCTTTATGTTTATTTATATGTTTATCAAGGCTACTAATATAATCATTATAATTTGATACTTTAAGTTCATCTATATTTTTAGATGAATACCCATCAATTTCTCCAATATCCTTTGCGATATTCTTAATATTCAAACGATGCTCTTTATAAGCTTTCTGTAATTTATCATATGCTTCCTTTTCTAAAAATGTTCGCTTTTTACCATCAAAGTTAGAAATAGAATGATCAATAATAGAATAATAGCGATCTAAAGTAGATTTAATTTGATCAGCATTTTCATATTTATTACTATCTCTAAAATCAGGGTTATTAGTAGCAAATTTTGATAAATTAATAAACATTCCAGATTTTTTATCATTATCTTTTTCATTTCTAAAAGATTCAGACATATTTTCAATCATAGCATCACTATACAAAGAAACTTTAGCATCTCCAATAAATCCATCATCGCCATAAGTTTTAATATCGAACTGCATATTATATATTTCATTTAATCTATCAGCAATTTGATTACCTTTAAAAGGATATTTTGAAATGTAAGCATTTAACTCATCAATCTTATTACATAATAATTCACCTTGAGAAATAATTATATCTTCTCCATTTTCATCTTTAATTTTCCACTGAGCAGTAAGTTTTTCCTTAAACATATCTTTTAAATGTTCATTATCCAAAAATTTAGCAATCTTCTTATCAGAGGAACATTTTTCATAAAATTTTTCTAAATCATTATATTTTTCTGCAATAAAATCGTTAACTCCATCAAGAACCATACGAGGAGTCTTTGCTAAATTATCAATAATAAGCTTTTCAACAATTACATTTGACAAGAACATACTCATCAAATCATCTCCACCACTAAACTGGGCACCAACAGTATAAACATAAACAGGTTTATCACTATTATTTTTTAAATCATCAGGAGAGGATGTATTTGGTTTATATTCCTTAGGGTCAGGATTAGAATTAGCATCATTCGTATTTGTATTATCAACACCTAAAAATTTCTTCATTGAATTAGATACACTATTATCAATTCCATCTTCTAACTCAAATCTTTTATCATCATTCTCAACATCTTCATCTTTACCAGTTTTAGCAAGACTATTCTTTAAATCTTTTCTAACTCTAGAATCCTCTTTTATCATATCAATAAAAGTCTCTTCAGCGCTAGCATCTTTCATTTTATTCATGAACAAATTTCTAATTTCATCACCACTTGTTGCTAAAAACTCCAAACAGTCTTTATAATAATCAAAAGCATCATTTAATTCTTCATTTGTTGATAAAAGCTCATCATTAAAATATTTATTCTCAAATTCATTTAAAAAGTTTCTAATTGCATTTTTATTTTTCTCCAATCTATCCGCTTCATTTTCAACTGAATTAACAAGTTCTTTCAATTTTTCAGAAGAAGCATTTAAATCATCAGAACTAACATTTTCAGAAGCCTTTATATTATTTTCAAAACCACTATTATTAACTTCTGTTTCAATATCAGATTTGTTATCTTCATCAGTATTCTCACTTTTTTGTTCATCCTCATCACCAAGATTTAAATTAGATTTAGATGAAACTTCAGATGATTCTGCTATTTGCTTAACATCTTCAATCAAAGAATCTCTTTGATCTTTATCAATTAAAATACTAACCATATCATCTACAGGTATATAATTATTATTATCACTATCATTTGATGTGTTTTCAGAAGCTTCATCAGATTTATTTTCAGTTATAGTTGCATAAAACATAGAATTAAAAATATCTTTTGCTTTATCTGATAATTGACCATTGTAAATAATGTCCAATGAATCTAACACTTTCTCCAATTTATATTGATCATTATTCAAATAAGTCCTAAAATACTTACTAATTTCATCTATATTAACATTTCCATTCTTTTTTAAATAAGCAACAACTCCTAATGTTTCCTTAAACTTATTAATATTATTATTAAACTGTTTATTATTAGAAAACAAATCTCCAAATTCTTTTTTTAAAGCTTTAACAACTACAGAAGAACGCTTACTAAGTTCTTTATAATTAGGATTGTCTAATAATTGCTCTTCAACGACATCATTAACACTACTTAACTTTTTATAAAAGATTTCTTTCTCATCATCATTTAATTCAGATAAAGCATCAGCAACCTGATTAAAGAAATTCTTATTTGATAAAAATCTATAAATATTATTAACAAATCTATCAACATTAACCTGATTAAATTCAGCCATAAAGAACTCCATTTATATTAAGTAATAACAATAAAACAAGTATATAATAAAACGTATACAAAGTCAAACTCCATAAAAATAAACAAAAACAAAAAAACACACGAGATTTCAATAAGATAACCTTGCAACAAACCAATTTTTATGATATGATAAAAAAAGAAATAAGGTAAATATTAATCATTTAAAATCAGGGTAAGTATGTTAAAAAACAAACTGATATTTTATTTAATATCTGCATTAATAATCATTATAAGCTTATCTATATTCCATTTCAGGCAAGCTTTAATAATAATTTCAGCAATATTTATTATAACATCTGTAATAATAGCAGTTATAAAAGTTGGTCCTCCACCAATAAAGGAAATATACAAAGATTATAAAAAAGGAATAGAAGACTATATAAAAATAATTAAACAAATTTTTAAAAAGAAAAACAAAAAAGATAAAGATGAAGATAAATAATTTATTTTGCTATAAAGCAATAATAAATAAATTAAGCTTAAAAAGCCAATTCTTCATAATGCTTTTAATACTATTAACAATTCAATTAATATATCCATCAATAGCAAACGCAGTCCAATTTAAAGAGCTAAACGAAACATTTCAAACAAATTGTTTGGGTTGTAAATATTACTCAATTTTATACGATGTAATATCAAAAGGAGGATATAAAATATACACAGGTTTATTTAATATATCATTATTTTTATTAGCAATTGGCTTTTCATTTTTCATATTAAAACATGTATATGAAACAACAGTAATAATATCACCAGATGGTAATAAGATAGGAAATTTAAACAGCTTCTGGAAAACTCTTATAACTAAAATAATAAGAATAATAGCAGTTATAACAACAGTATTATTAATAAATCCTCAAACAGTCATAAAATATACAATTGACCCAATAATGTCAGGAGGAATAGCCTTATCAAGGTTATTTATAAACAAAGGAGCAACAGAGTTAAAAAATAGATTTTATATAAATAACTCTCCAAGACAATCACAAAAAGAACAAACATTACAAATTGGTATATTAAAATTAAATATATTTCCATTTAACCCTAAACTAGAACAGCCAGACTATTGCAAAAGCAAAAACAGGCCAACAAGAAAAAGAGATGCAGAAAGATACGAGCAGATTGACAATTCAAAAAATCAACCAAACGCACTATTAACAGAAACTAAATTAGATTTCTTATGCTTATTAAAAGAAGTAAATATGTTATCAGAAAGGTATGCTGGATTAGCATCATATTACACAATAAAAACACTAAATCCAACACAATTAAAAGATAAAGCAGAAGTTAAAACAAAAGATTTATTATCAAATAACGACGCATCAAAAACTATAGAAATAGCAATAACTATTGGTTTAGCAATATGGTTAGTATTTTGGTGGTTAAGTATAAAAGGGATAATAAGTTTAATAATACCAGACCCAACAATATCATTTATAGTATCATTAATACCACCAGCATTATTAGTAATATTATATATACTCTTCGGAGCATATGCACTAATAATTGCAGGAGTATATTTAGCTTGGTATTTCACTTTAATAATAGCTTTACCATTTTTCTACATACAGCCATTATTAAAAATGGCAATGACAATATTAGTAATTCCTCTTGTTGCAGTTGGATGGGCATTAGGAAAAACAGAATATATGTCAAATATATTAGGACAATTTATAAGCTCAGCAATAGGATTAGCAGTTTTAAGTATGATGTTTATGATATGCGTATTCATAAATGAACTAACAGTATATAGCTTATACGGAGATATATTAGTATACCAAAACCTATATCAAGCAAATCAAACAATAACTCAATCAATTAACTTTAACTCATTTTTAATAATGATGTTTATGAACATACTTGGAATATTCTTAATGTCAAAATACGCAACAATAGCATCATTATTCGGAGGTTCAGGAGAAACAGCAAAATTTTTAAATATGATAAAATCTGATATAATAAAACCATTAATGGACAAAATAAAAAAAACAACAAGGAAAAAAATACCTTAAAGCAAATGAAAATATTAATTAGATACATATTAATAATAATTCTTATACAAAACATATTTTGTATAAATGCATTTGCCCAAAATAATAATCAAACACAAAACAACCAAATATTCAGTAATAAAGCTATAAATTATCTTACATCTATTGGATTATCTCCAAATGATACAAATAATAAAAATAAAATAAATCTGATATCTGGAATAATAAAATCAACAGAAATAAAAACACCAGCAACAGATAAGGATGTTGCTAACATATTATTACAACTAATCCAAAATCAAAGATTCAAAGCTCGTTTTGGAATTAATACTGATAAAAACTTCATATCAAAATTTCCAGATAAAAAAACAATAAAAACATTTGATAAAAAATTTAAATCAAGCAACATAACAATCTTTGATTTAAACACAAATACAAATTGTATTGCAGAAAATCACCAGTTGCTTGAAAAAACATTCAGCAAAATACCAAGTGCTATTAAACCAATTGCAGTAGAAATCCCAGAAAAAGGAAGCGTCAACAAATTACAACTAACAAATATGTTTGGAGAAATAGTCGGAACAATAACAACAACTCAGCCAGATGCAGAAGCATTAAAAACAATAAAATACAAATTAGAATTATCACAAGAATATAAACAATATACTAACGATACAACAAATAACATCATTGATATAAAAAAAGGAAGTTGCGAACCAAACATAATAAAAGTATGGCAAAAACAATTTTCAGAATGTCTTGTATGTGGATTTATGACAGAGTTAAACGAAATATTCTTCTCATTAGCAGATTCAATATACAGCTTTATTGCAAACAGATTGTTAATATTATTATCCTTCTTTTTAGGGTTATGGTTTATATATCAACTTGGTTCAAGCTATATAAATATGGGAACAGACGGACAAATCGATTATAAAAGCTTTCTAATAAACGACACAATAAAACAAAAATTTGTGCCAGTAATAATATTCATAAGCGTATTAATGATACCTCCATCAATTTTTGTAAAATGGACTATAGAACCAATAGTGCTAATAGGAGTAACAGTAAGCAAAGAAATAATAAAAGCAGGAGAAATATCAAACATAAATATAAAATACAGCGAAAGAAAACCTATATCAAATATGAAGATAACAAATGAAAAAGTATTAGAAAACAATAAAATAATACTTCCAAAAACAGAAGAACTTCTAACTACAACAGGTCCTGAAAGTACAACAAATCCTAATCATCACAGATTAAATTTAGATTTAAAAGAACAAAGTAAACAAAATATAAAAAGCTATTCATCAAACATTTTATACGCAATATATGATGTTAAAGAAATAATATCAAAACATATAATAATAGGAAAAATCCTATCAGAATACGCAATAAAAGAATTAATTTTCAAAAAAGAAAATTTATTAATTCCAGTCGCAATAGGCGGAGCAGTAGCAACAGGACCAATAATACCAATAGTAGCGATTACAACGATTATAACTTCAAAAGACATCTTAACAAAAGGAGCACTTAAAAAGATATCAGAGCCAATTTTCAATAATCTGAAAGAAAAAGTATCATATATAAACATATTATTTATAGGAGGATTTATCTTCATATCATTAATATTATTAAATTATATTTTAATATTTTACTTCATAGAAATAGCAGTAAATCTAGGATTATTAATAATACAAATACCATTTTTATGTATAGCATACATATTCGGTAAAGCCAACATATCATCAATAACAGATCCAGCAAAAGACGTAGCAATAAATTTCATATCAATTTCATTAATAACAGTATTTATATTAATGTTTATAGAATATTCATACTATAACATATTAGACATCAGCCCAGAAATGATAAAAGACACATTAGAAATAGGAAATACAAATATACTAACAAGTCATTTAAAAGGAATAAAAATATATTTCTTTGATATAATATTAATTATCCTAACAATATTTTATGTATCAAAATATATGAAAGAATTTATATCAAGTATAAGTTCAAAAGGAAATATAGGAGATACAGGCTTTGGA
>CASDRH010000028.1 GCA_949283075.1 uncultured Pseudomonadota bacterium
ATGAGAATGGAAATGATGTAGTAGATAGAGACTCAATACCAGATGAATGGAATGAAGGAGAAGACGACCAAGACATAGAAAAAGTAAAAG
The DNA here is from genome assembly GCA_949283075.1 of uncultured Pseudomonadota bacterium. Taxonomy (GTDB): domain Bacteria; phylum Pseudomonadota; class Alphaproteobacteria; order Rs-D84; family CASDRH01; genus CASDRH01. Next base: position 91 of record CASDRH010000028.1, read on the forward strand.
TACAATATTTTGATTTATCATTAAGAAAATGGGTAACGCAAGCAATTGTAAACAAGAAAGGTGAAGAAACAGTAATAGAAACAGGGCATAAAGCAGAAGATGACCCAGAAGAAATAGTAGCAGTAGACCTAAAAGATAGCGAGATTGCAACAACAACAGTTAAGTTTAAATACAGCATAAGAGTAACAAATGAAGGAACAATAGCAGGCTATGCAAAAGAAATAAAAGATTACATTCCAGATGGACTAATATTTGTACCAGAAGATAACCCAGAGTGGACACAAAATGAAGATGGAACAATAGTAACAACACAAGCAGAAAACATCTTACTAGAACCAGGGGAAAGCACAGAAGTAGAAGTAATACTAACATGGGATAAAGAAAAACAAAACTTCGGAGTAATGGTAAACTTAGCAGAAATAAGCAAAGACTACAATGACTTTGGAAGTCCAGACATAGACTCAACACCAAACAACAACAAACGTGGAGAAGACGATATAGATGATGCACCAGTACTAGTATCAGTAAAAACAGGTGAAACACAAGCATATATACTAACAACATTATCAGTACTAGCATTACTAGGAACCGGAACAACACTAATAAAGAAATTCGTACTATAAACCAAAGCTGTTTTTAGGGACACCTCCCAAAAACAGCTTTTTTTGGTTGCTTTCGGGGACGTGTTCTTAAAACATCTTTTGGGTGTTTTTGGGGACACGTTCTTAAAATATACTGATGGCATATTATAACTACAAATAGCATTAAATTATCTTTAATTTTTACTAATATTGCTCATAACACAACAAAGCCAAGTATTGGACTAAAAAGAAGAATAGACAAGATTAATTAGTTCAAATTGAAGTTAAAGCAAATTAAAATACGACATTTTCATTTAATAATTTAATAAATAATCAATCATGCAAATACATAAAATATGCTCCTTCCCGACCACTTTTTGATACTAACATGCCAAAAGTGGTCGGGAAGCTCAATAAAAAGAGATACTTCTGTGGACACTTCTCAAAAACATCATTATTCTTGATTTTGTGCAAAATTCGACATAAATTATTCTTGATTTCGTGCAAATATAACATTAAATTATTTTTGATTTTGTGATAAACTATAATTAATATTATAGAAAAGGATGAATTTATGCTTTTGGGGACGTTTTCAAAAACATCTTTTGGGTGTTTTCGGGGACACGTCTCAAAAAATATTATAAAAATAAAAATTCGCCCTAAAAGGAACGTCCTAGATGGGCGGATTTTTTCGCGTTTACTCTCTTTGCATAGTAAACACTATTTCTCGTTTTTCTAAAAATGTGGAAAAATGTCAAAAAAACTTTCTAAAAATGTGATAAACTACTATGATAGTAAGAAAATTAAAATGGATTTTATATAAGAGATAAAGATTCATTAGTTCCAATTGAAGTTAAAGCAAATGATAATGCGACAGTTTCACTTAATAACTTAATAAATAATAAATCTTATAAAGACATAAAATATGGTATAAAAATATAGGGTATAACGGGCAATTTTAAACCTTCCCATACTTCTTAACTTTTCTTTTAAAAAGATTTTTAAAAGAAAATAAAAAATGAATATAATATATATCATTACGAAAAAGTTCCGTAAACGGAAAAAATTCTTAATGGAGATGTAAAAAACAGCTAGAAATTGATTTTGTTGCTAATAAAACAAGCATTAAACAAAAAAATTGAAATCCAACATAATTGTTACAAAACTTGCAAACTAGTTAAATAAACAACTTTAAAGCTTAATATAAACTAAACACGAGTAAACATAAAAAAACGAAGTTTACAATAATAAATAAAAAACATACTAACAAACCAGTTAGTATGTTTTTTTGTGCTTTAAAACCATTTAAAAACATATACAAAAAAATAAAACAAAAATTACCAAAACCCTAGCAAATAAGCAAAATAGCAAACAAGCAAGTTTGCTAGAAATTACCAGCCTTATATACATTTACTCTAAATAGAAGAGAAAGTATAATAGAGATAAATGGTATACATAAATAACAAAAAACCGCAAACACTAGCATTCCCTAACAAAGTGTCAAAAAAG